>JAHWKJ010000230.1 GCA_019347905.1 Planctomycetota bacterium | reverse complement strand
ACCACCTGGTAGTAACTCCGCCCGTCGCCGTGGCCTGCCGCCGCTGCCAGCAGCGTGCGGTTGAACAGCCACTGACTGGTGCGGTCCACCAGCACGGCGTGCGGCAGCGAAGTGATCGGCCGATCGTACCACAGGTGGACGCTCGAAATGGGCGCGGTCTTCAGGTTGTCGACGCCCGCCAGCGGCGGCTCGTTTGCCAGAGAATCGGGCAACAGCGACCGCACGAGATGATGTGGCACGGTGAGCACTACGTCCGCCGCTTCCATTCGCGTGCCGTCCCGCAACTCGACGGCGGCGGCGCGGCCTTCCTCCAGCACGACCTGCCGGACGCCAGTCCCCAGCCGCACGACAACCCCCGCCGCCTCCAGGCCGCGCGCCAGTGCCGCCCCATACAGCTCGCCCAGGGGCACGGTCGGCACCTGCATTCGCCAGCCGTTGCGATTCGCCAGGAAGGCATCAACAAACACTTTGCGAGCATGCCCCACGTCGACGCGGTCGAGCGTCTCGCTGAGCGCGCTCACCAGCACGACGTGCCAGAACCGCTCGATGGCCGCCGGCGGCTGGTCATGTGCGGTGAGCCAGTCGTGAAAGCTCCGTCCGTTCGCCGCGGCAGCCGCGCCGTTCGCTCGCGCGAGCGCACGCAGGCCGCGCGAGATCGCCCGCCGGTCGCCGCGGTCGAGAAATGACAGTCCGCGAAAGGCCGGCCACAGATGCAACGGAGCCGGCAGACGCCCCGGTGCGAAGCGGTTCACCTGTCCCAAACGGCCGATGAAGTACAGCTCCCGCTCCTCACGCAGGTACGCGGCCACACCCGCGTCTTCGCAAAACGCGCGGAAGTTCGTGCAGCAGCCGAGCGTCACGTGCTGGCAGTTGTCGATCTCGGCGCCGCTGGACTTGTCGAGGAACGAACTGGCCCGTCCGCCCAGCCGCGGCCGCGATTCCAATAGCGTCACCGGAATGCCCCGCCGCCCCAGCGCGAGCGCAGCCGCCAGCCCGGCCAGCCCGCCCCCGACGATGATTGTCCGGCGCGCCTCCGCTTCCATGCGTTCATCGTAGCGATCGACTGTGCGCGGGCGTACTATGCGAATCAACTGCGCGTCGGCATTTCGCCGGCCCGCTCGCGGGCCGCGCCGGGCAAAGCCCGGCGGCGAAATGAGAGGCGAACGTCCTTGCACCCGCGGCTGGGTGATTTCCGTGCCCTCCGCCCACTGTTTCAGCATTCCGCCGTGGTTTGCCAGGCTGAGTATGCGCATCACAGCAGGCGTTCGCAGCCTGCTCCGCGCCGGCGTGGAGACGATCTATCCTTCCTATTGCCCGCGCTGCGGCACCAACGCGCTGCAGTTCGCGACGCCCACAAAGGGCCTTCCCCGTTTGTGCCACCCCTGCGCCGCTTCTCTCGCGCCGCCGGTCGCCGATTTCTGCCGCCGCTGCGGAGCACCCGTCGGTCCACATCTCGACACATCCGGCGGCTGCCTCCATTGCTGCGACGATCGCTTCGCATTCGACACCGTCATTGCGTTGGGCGTGTATCGCAATGAGCTGCGCAGCGCCTGTCTGCGGGCCAAGCAGCCGGGCAGCGAAATACTCACCGCAGCGTTGGCGACACTGTTGTGGGAGCGAAACTCCTCGACCCTCCAGGACGGCCGCTTCGACGCGGTCGTTCCGGTCCCGCGGCACTGGACGGATCGGCTGGGCCGGCGTCACCACTCGCCCGGCACCCTGGGCCGCGCCCTCGCACGACTGTTACAAATCCGCTTTGACGGACGGGTGCTGCGTAAAGTGCGGCGGACGCCGCGGCAGGCGAACCTCACCGTCACCGAACGCCGCGCGAACCTGCGGAACGCGTTCCGCGCCCGTCGCTCGAAACGGCTCGCGGGCCGGCGAATCCTGCTGGTCGACGACGTGCTGACCACCGGCACGACGGCGCACCGCACCTCGCGGCTGCTACGACAGGCTGGCGCCGCCAGCGTCAGCGTCGCCGTCCTCGCCCGAGGCATCGGCGGCTCGTAGCGATCGCGCGACGGGGTCAGACCCCTTTGCGGACGAGCGATGCAGAACAAAGGCCAACGTGTCAACCGCAAAGGGGTCTGACCCCTTCAACGTCACGTCGACGTCCGCGCACGCCACTCCCGAGCCAGCATGCTGAGCAGCACCATGTTAAACCATTTGCCGTTCCGCCGCAGGAACTCTCGGAATGTCCCCTCCAGCGTAAAACCCAGCTTGTTGAACACGTGCAGCGCCCGCTCGTTGTAGCTGAACACCTTGGTCTGCAGGCGGTGCAGGTTCAGCTCGCGGAAACAGAATGCCATTGCCAGCCCCAGCGCCTCGCTGCCGTAACCGCGGTCCCACGCGTCCGGGGCGATGCCGATGAAGAACTCGGCGTTACGGTGCGGCCAGCTCAGCACGTGAATCTCGAGAAAACCCACAAGCTGGTTCTCCGCGAGCGTGCGGATGCCGAACAGAATCTGGTGCCGCTCGTCCGACAGGTACCACGACTTGATCGAGTCGATCGAGTGCGGCACCGCCTCCCGCTCGGACGAGAACCGCAGGAACAATTCGTCCTGGTGCCACGACGTGACGACCGGCAGGTCTTCTTCGAGCGGCGTGGCCAGTTTCACCAGCGTGCCGGTCAACAGGCGCGACTCGAACATCGGTCAATCCGACAGCGTTGAGATCGTCCACCAGACGACGATCGACATTACGACGACCGTGTAGAAGAAGAACGAGGCCAGCATCTTGCCGATCGCGCGGCCGGCCTGGTGATCGTCGCTTTGAAACCGGGCCAGCTCATCGTCTTCGAACAGGGGCGAGGCCGGCAGTTCGTGCGGCATGTGGCCCAGACCGCTCGCGGCGGCCTGCGGACCGGCGGGCGGACCGCCGACGGTATCCACCGGCTGCTCGGCGGGCTGCGAATGCGAAGACGTGGAGCCGTGTTCCGGCGCCGCCATAATCGTTCCCCTCGCGGCAAATCGGTTTCCAGACCGGCCCCATTCTGCCGCAGATCCCCGTGCGTGTCGAGTGTTTGCAGCGGGACACTTCTTCAAACCGACGCTACGCGCAGGACTTCGTCCGCGCCGCGTGTGCGAACGAGTTGGGTCTCGAAGTGCCCGGCCATCCTCAGCCGCGGAACCCGCTGATCCGTCCGCCGGCCGGCACAGCCGGGAAACAGGTCGAAGACGAGAGCCGCTTCGACCTCCACGAACGGGACTGCGAAGCCCTGCTGGCTTACGTCGCCGTTCTGCCGACTCCAACTCGCGCGACGCCCGGCGACGTGGCCGACATGGAAGCCGCCGCCGCGGGCGAACAGGTGTTTGGCGAAATCGGTTGCACCGCGTGCCATCTTCCCAACGTCGGATCGATCGAAGGCATCTACAGCGATCTCCTGGTCCACGACATGGGCATGGCACTTTCGGACCCGCACATTGTTCAGACGGAGCCGGAGCGGCCGAGAGAATCGTCCCCGCGTCGCGGCTACTCGGGCGGCGTGCACCTGCTGACCGAGGCCGAGGCCGCCGCGAGGGCCGCCGAACTCGAGCGTGAATGGCGCACGCCGCCGTTGTGGGGCTGCGCCGATTCGGCTCCGTACCTGCACGACGGCCGCGCCGGCACGCTGGACGAAGCCATCCGCCTGCACGACGGCGAAGCCGCCCCGGCCGCGCTTGCCTACCGCCGTCTCGACGAACGGAATCAGCAGCGGCTCATCGCGTTCCTCAAAACGCTGGTCGCGCCCCGGTAGCTCGCGCGAATGCACGTTAGCGGCGGAAGCCGTAGCGCGGGTTTTCGGGGTCGAAGTCGTCCGCCGTCAGCGCGGCGTCAAGACGGACGTCGGTGTAGGAATACTGCTCGACGAGCGCCGTCTCGTCGAGTTGTGACGGCCGGGCGCCGGACACGTCTTCGGGCCAGCCGTAGTTCCGCACCAGCACCGGGATCGCCCACTCGCGGTCGATGAAGTGCACGGTGCCGCGGTACTCGGGGTCGTACGAGGGATCGAGGAACTCGATCTTCATGGCGATGCAGGGACGGTCGGCGAAGGACTGATCTTCCTGAAGCTCGCAGCGCAAACCCTCGAGTTGCTCGAGATCGCGGCGGCGGTTGACCAGCATCTTGCGAACGAGACTAAGCAGCCCGGCTTCCGTGATCCGGTGCCGCGACTCGCGCGTCGCCAGCGAACCGTTCGGGTCGAGCCTGAGGACCGGCAACAGCCGCCCCTTCAGCCCGCCGGCGCGGACGATCATGCGGCCGTCGTGCTCGCCGTCGACGTACAAAACTTCGCGGCCCGCTTCCGCCCCCAGCCATTTCATGTAGACCGAAAACGGACTGTGCCGCAGCTTGAGCTGGATGACCTGCGTGTCTCCCAGCTCCTCACCGCTGCGCTCGCAGCGGCAGAACGTGGCCGTATAGCCGGCGCAGTCCGCGAGACGGCGGTGCCCGGCTTCCAGCAGCTCCAGGTCGCGCTCCAGGGCTTCGCGGCCGTCGAGACGGCGCGGATGATTCGGATGCGCGGTACCGGGTGCGGACGGTTGTCCCGCGGACGGGTTCAGGCGAGCGGAGGGCCAATCGACGGCGGCGGTGGCGCGCTGGACGTCGACGCTTTCGGGGTCGCTGCCGTCGGGACGAGGGTCGAACGAGACGAACAGCACCGCAGCCGCCGCGGCGGCGACGAACAGCGCAACGGCGTTGCGCGTCCTCTCGCGCACGGGAGGTCTCGGGGCCGACGTGCAGCGCGTCATGCGTCGCCCGGTGCGGTGGCGGAATGGCTCGAAGGCGCGGTCTCGCTCGTCCCATCGACGCGCCGCCGCCGCCGCGATGAAGAATTCGCCGGGCGCCGCTACAACCGGCCCGCGCACGGGGTCAGACCCCTTTGCGGACGAGTGACGCAGAACGAGCGGGAGGTGCTGAGCCGCAAAGGGGTCTGACCCCTTCACGTTCATTTCTCGTCCGGCGCTGGCTCGTCCTTTTCAAAGACCGGCACCAGTTCCAGCGTCACTTCTGTCTCCAGCGGCGGAATTCGCTCGGTCCACGCTTCGAACAGGAGGTTCTCATCGCCGCTGGCGCTGGAGCGTGCCGCGACGTCGATCATCGCAGTGGGGAAATTCGCCACGCAGATGACGTCGCCGCCCTCGGCCTGGTAGTAGCGCGTGCCGTCCGGTTCGATGTAGAAGCCGCTGCCCACGAAGACAAAGTCCGCCTCCATCGGCCGGAGCTGGCTGCGATCGAACAGCGAACGCACGGCCTTGCGGTAGGCGTCGTCTTTGCTGAGGGCCAGCAGCCGGTCGCGTTCGGCCTCGGACATGATGCCGTACCACGTCAGCTCTTTGTTCCGCGGGTCGTAGCGCAGTTCCCCGTCTTTGGGGAGCGTGATGGCCGGCAGCTTGTCCAGCGCTTCGCCGAAGAAGCGGCGGGTGGCGTGGCGCATCCAGCGGCGGGCGTCTTCGCGGCGGAGCCTGCCTTCGGCATCGCGCCACTGCACGTAGATCTCGATCTTCTGCCCCGTAGGGGGCCGGAAGTCCTCAATGAACTCACCGGGCTCGCCGCCGGGCTTCGGCCGCAGGAACTGCACCGGGGTGCCGGTTTTAGCGCCCAGGGCCAACAGGCCCGCGTGAATGACGTAGGCCTGTGCATCGACGGCCAGAATCGACTCGTGTTCCTTCGTCTGCTTCTTACACAGCAGCATCTCGAGGGTGCCCTCGCGGAGCACGACCTTCGCGTTGATCCTCAGCCGCTTCCCCTGACGGTCGAGGAGCACCGTGCCCTGCTTGTTGAGCGGCGTCAGCTCGCTCTCGCCGGCTGCCGGTGGTTTCGCGTTGCCGCCCGATTCGGCCGCCGGTGTCGCGGGCGAAGCCGGTTTCGGTTCGTCCTGCGCCAAGGCCGTCGCGGTCATCGACAGCAGCGTCACGAGGTTGGCGGCGGCCAGTGCGGTGACTCGAATCATGGCAAGACCTCACAAAGGGCGCTGTCACTTCGCCGTAAACATGACGCAGGTGGACAGCGACTCTAACCGACTGGCGGCCGCGACGCCGTAGTGGATTTCAATCCACACGAGCGAGTCCCTTGACACGCTTGCCTGTGAGTAACCATCGGCCGTGTGGATTGAAATCCACACTACCGACTTTTCACTCGCCCGACTGATATAATAGGCGGCCGCACGAACGGCAGAAGATGGGCTTCCCGCTGTTGACGTTCACCTGCTCCTGCGGCGAGAGAATCGCATAGCAGGCCGTGCAGGCCTTGTTCTCGACCGGGGCCAGCGCGTCGGCCCCGTGCCGCTGCACCAGCCGCTTGTAAGTTTCCATCACCGTGCCCGGCACGGCGGTTTCGGCCCGTTTGACGGCCGACTCCAGCTCGGTCGCACGGGTTCGCAGGCCCGGGTCGGCGGCGGCGACTTCGCCCTTGACGCGTTCGACGTCCTTCTGGGCCGAAGCCAATTCCGCCTCGAGCCGCGCGATGTCGGCGTGTGTGCCGTCGACTTTTTCCAGCGCCTCGAGGATCTCGTCTTCGAGCACGCTGTTGGCCATCGTGTCGGCGTCGAGCTGCGAGCGAATGACGTCGTACTCGCGATTTGAGGAGGCCATGTTGAGCTTCGTGCGCAGGTCGGCGAGCCGGGCTTCCTTGGTTTTGAGCTGCAGCGACTTGTCGTCGGCCCGCATGCGGAGCTGCATGTACTGGGCCCGCTTCTCCTCCAGCTCGCCGCGTTTGCGCTGGACGATCTGTTCGCGGGCCTTCACCTGGGCCGGTCCCCGCCGGAGCTGCTCGCGCACTTCGCGCAGCTCCACGTGCAGCCTGTGCAGATCGTTCAGGCCGCCGGCGGCGGAGGTCATGGGCGTCTCCGGTCGCGAGGGAATGCGGGTACGTGAGGCATACTCGGAAGCATACGCGGTCGGCGGCGAAGCGTCCATCAAACCCCGCGAGCGGGGGGCGAAAGGGGGCATCCGCTGAATGGTGGTGGAAGGAATCCATCTTGAGCCGCGCAAGCGGCGGAAGCATGTAGCTGCGGGCGTGAGCCCGCAGACTGGAGCCTCGAGGAAACCGGAGCCGCGAACGCGGCGGCAGCATGCTTTCGACCCGCTCGCGGAGAGCGACAACGGCCCGGGCCAGGCTCTCCGTTGTTCAAGCGTGGTAGCCGTGTCTATTCTGCATGTGGGGTCCGCTACGGCAGGGGGCTGCGTCTGATGCGCACGAGGTCACTGTTACACAGCTTCCAGTGCGCGTTCGCGGGCGTGTGGTACGTGCTGCGCACGCAGCGAAACGCGCGGATACACGTCGCGCTGGCGGCGGCGGTCGTGGCGCTGGCCGCGTGGCTGGCTGTCTCGCCCGCACAATGGGCCGTGCTCACGCTCGCGATCGGGCTGGTGTTCGCTGCGGAAATGGCGAACACCGCCGCCGAAGCCCTGGTCGACCTCGCGACGCCGCAGCATCATCCGCTGGCGAAAGTCGCCAAGGACGTCGCGGCCGGCATGGTGCTGGTCGTTTCCGGCGCGGCTGCCGTAGTCGGTGTGCTCGTTCTGGGGATTCCGTTGTATGAGCGGCTCGCCGGTTGAATTCCCGGATGATGCGGCCGTGATGAACCGGGCGCTGGCGCTGGCGGCGCGGGGCATCGGCTTCGTCGAGCCGAATCCGCCCGTGGGCGCGGTCCTCGTCGATGAGGGGCGGCGGCTCCTCGGCGAGGGATGGCACCAGCGTTTCGGAGAACCGCACGCCGAAGTTCACGCTCTGGCTGCGGCCGGTGAGCGGGCGCGTGGGGCTACATTGTTCGTGACGCTGGAGCCCTGCTGCCACCACGGCAAGACGCCGCCATGCACGCGGGCGATTCTCGCTGCGGGCATTCGCCGGGTGGTGATCGCCATGTCGGATCCCGCGCCGTACGTGGCTGGGCGAGGGATCGCGGAACTGCGCGTGGCGGGACTGGACGTCGAAGTTGGGCTGCGGGAGGGGCAGGCCGTGCGGCTGGTGGCTCCATTTGTGAAGCGCGTGACCGCCGGCCTCCCGTGGGTGCACGGCAAGTGGGCGATGACGCTCGACGGCAAGCTGGCCGCGCGAACGGGTCATTCGCAGTGGATCTCCGGAGAAAACTCGCGCGAAATCGTGCACCGGCTGCGCGGGCGGATGGACGCGATCCTCGTCGGCATCGGGACCGTGCTCGCCGATAATCCACTGCTGACGGCCCGCCCGTCCGGTCCGCGGGTCGCGCTCCGCGTGGTTCTCGACAGCACCGCACGCACGCCGCTGACCTCGCGCCTGGTGCAGACCGTGGACGAAGCGCCGCTTTCGATCGCCGTCTCTGAGAGTGCTCCGGCGGAGCGGGTCGCGCGCCTGCGCGAAGCAGGTGTCGACGTATTCGTGGTGCCGCCGGTGAATCGGGGGGCTGACGCCCCCCGCTCGCCGGCGGCCCCGGCAGTTCCGATGCTCGATTTGGCCATTCTGCTTCGCGAGCTGGCCGCGAGGTCCGCGACAAACGTGCTGGTGGAGGGCGGATCGCAGGTGCTCGGCTCGTGCTTCGACGCCGGGGTTCTCGACGAGGTCCACGTGTTTGTGGCGCCGAAGCTCGTCGGCGGCCGTGAGGCCGCCACTCCTTTGGGGGGATGCGGCCTCGAACGCATTCCGGCGGCGGGATCCATCGAGACGCTGGAGCTGCAGTTTCCCGGCGACGACGTGTACCTCCACGGCCGCATCATTCGCGCCCAGTGAAGCCCACCGGTTGCAACCGGTGGGCTTCGGGCGCGCACAAGCGCAACACCAGCGCCTGTTGGATTCGGGATCTCGCGTCGGGTACGCTGGATGCGTCGGGGGCGGGGGCGCGGCGCGGGGTCAGACCCCTTTGCGGGCGACGGGTCCAGAACAGGGGGAAATCTTTGCCCCGCAAAGGGGTCCGACCCCTCGCGAAATCCCCCGTCGCGCGAATCCACCGCTTGGCGAGTGCCACTTTTTTCCGAAAAATGAACCCGCCGGGTATTTTTCCGTTCCTCCCGAGCCGCCTTTTCGCGCTTATCACTATATGGGCTGTTCCTGATGGACAGCGAGACGAACGAGGAAATTCACCACCTGCTGGAACGGGCCAGCCGGGGCGATCAGGATGCGCTCACGAACCTGTTTTCGCGGTATCGCACCCGCCTGAAGCGCATGGTCCGCCTGCGGATGAACCGGCGGCTCCTGGGGCGCATCGACGACTCCGACATCCTGCAGGACGTGTTTCTCAAGGTTTCACAGCAAC
>JAHWKJ010000750.1 GCA_019347905.1 Planctomycetota bacterium | reverse complement strand
AGTGCGCCGCGCTGGCGGTGCCGTCCTCTGCCGGTCTTGTCACCCGCCGCGCCGACGCCTCCGCCGACGATGAATAGGTCGATGATAGGGGGCGAGGGAGGTGGCTTCAAACGCAGGAGTATCGGGAGGATCCCGATATGCAGTGGCGCTATCGGGGTAATCCCCATGCGGCCGCGGACGGTGCCTTCCAGCGGTATCGCAAGGAACATGACGACGAGGCCACACCGGGTCGCCCACTCGAACAACTTCGAGGCGGTCTGTTGAACGGCGTGCCGCCGCGATAGAATCGATTGTGGTGTGAGCGGCGCCGGCTGTGCCGGCGTGCCGCACGCACCATCGGTGCCCAACCTTGACGCACATCCAGAGACCAGCGGGACCAGCGCGTATGCGTATGCACTCCTGTCGCGAATGCGGACGGCCGGTCGAGCGGCGAGACGGCCTCTGCGGCTTCTGTTCCCCGTACTCCGGAAGGGCCGAGGCTCAGTCCGCCGCACCTGCCGATGTCGAGGAGCCGTCGTTCGACTTCGATCCCTCCGCCGGTATGACGGCGGTAGCCCGTTTCGCCAACGCGGCCGAGGCCGGCTATTTCGCCCACGAACTGCGATCCCTGGAGCAGATGCCGGTGACGATCGCCGCGGAGGAAAGCTTCGACGCGCTCAGCGGCTACTGGTCCACGCGGTTTCTGCTGTACGTTTCCGCCGAACAGGCGATGCGGGCCGCGACGCTGCTGGAACAACTCGTCGCCGACACCGATGCCGACGAGCCTCACGCGGTTGAAGGCAGCTTCGGCTATGCCGCAGAAGCGGCGGGAGCTGTGCCGGGTTCGCGGCGGTTCGAGCGGTTCGAGCAGGCGGACGAGTTTCCGACACCGCTCCCCTGGGTGCCGATCGTGTTGACGCTGGCGGCAGGCTCGGCGGTGTTGTGGGGGGCGCGGCGACTGCACGACCCGCCGCGGCCGCCGGCCGCGCCGATCAACCGCGCCGACACCGAGCAGTGGAACCGCCTGGCGACGCCGGGACGTCCGTGGACGCTGCCGCACGAGAACGGCCGCGGCACGCGCGAGCTGTGGATCGACGCCGACCGCGACCTGACCGTGATCCGCGAGGACGCCGACGGCGACGGCGTGTTCGAGGGGCAGCGGGAGTTGAAGATGACAAGGTGACAAGGTGAGGGGGTGACAAGGTGACTGCTGGCGCCGGATTCGACTGACCCATCTGGAGGGGCCTGCAATCGTAGCGCCAGCGCTTCACCTTGTCACCCTCGCCCGCGCCGGACGCGTCAGCCACTTCGGGCCGGTCAGCGGCGGGAGCGATGACGCAGCGTCCTCCGAGGAGCCAATGGCGGCCGGGACCAGTGAGGCGGGCATGTTCGCAGGTTCGTCATCCACCCGCCGCACGTCTCCGCCCAGGGCCGACAGCTTCGTTTCGAGCTTCTCGTAGCCGCGGTCGAGATGGTAGATGCGGCGGATGACGGAGGGGCCTTCTGCGGCCAGCGCGGCGATGACGAGCGCGGCGCTTGCGCGCAGGTCGGAGGCCATCACGCAGGCGCCGCTGAGCCGCGCAACGCCGCTGATCACCGCGTGCGGCCCTTCCCGGCGAATCTTCGCTCCTAACCGCACCAGCTCCGGCGCGTGCAGGAAGCGGTCGGGAAAGACGCGGTCGGTAATGACGCTGATGCCCTCGACCGTCGTCAGCAGAGCCATCATCTGCGCCTGCACGTCGGTGGGAATCCCCGGATAGGGCAGTGCGATACAGTCTACCGGTCGCAGCGCACCGTCCGCCCGCGCGCGCAACGTGCGACAGTTGCCCGGGGCGACTCCCACAGGCGAGCGGCCGGCGTCAGCCGGCCGATGCGTACGCTGGCTGTGGAGCGTCTTTCCGGGGGGAAACAATCGGGAAGCTGACGCTTCCCGCTCGCCGGTGGCACACGGCTCGTCGAACACCATGCCAATCTCGCGCAGGAGTTCCAGCACGGCGGTCAGGTGATCGGGGCGAATGTTTTCCAGCTCGATCGTGCTGCGTGTGGCGGCGGCCGCGATCAGCAGCGTCGCGGCCTCGATGCGGTCGGGGATGACGGTGTGCTCCACGCCCGAGAGCCGCTCGACGCCCTCGATCCGCAGGAAAGGCGTCCCCAGCCCGGTGATCCGCGCTCCGGCGGCGTTCAGAAAGTTGCCCAGGTCGACGATCTCCGGCTCGCAAGCGGCCGCTTCGATCGTGGTGACGCCTTCGGCTAGACAGGCAGCCGTCATCAC
>JAHWKJ010000229.1 GCA_019347905.1 Planctomycetota bacterium | reverse complement strand
CGACGGCCAGGCGGTGCCGCGGCTCCAGCCGGTACGGGTCGTGCTCGACGAGCTGCGCGTACAGCGCGCGGGCGTCGGCGAAGCGGCCGTCGTCTTCCGCGATCCGCGCCTGCGTCACTTGCGGCGGTTCGGTCGGCAGCACGTCAGGCGCCGCCGGCCGTTCGACCACCGAAATCTGAACGCAGCCGGCACAGACGGCGGCAAGCGCGATGAGAATGCCACATCTCGTCATGGAGTCAATCCGTGCGGCCCCAGCAGGAATCGTCTTTCGAGCTCAAACTGCGAACGGACGGCGGCGGGCACCGGCGATTGGGCGGCCTTCGCATTCGAGGCCGGACGCACTTCCGATTCCGCCGGATCTTCATAGAACGGACTGGACGACTGCGGCTGCGAGAGTCGGCGGAATTCCTCGCGGAGCGACGCCTCGCGCTGCGGCGCCTGATGCGGCTCCGCAAGCTCGGCTCGCAGAATGATCAACAGGCCTGGCGTGCGATCGGCTCGGGCGATTCCGCCCAGCAACGGCGCCGCCTGCAGCGCCCGCTGAATCGCCCCGGCGTGCGCCGTCGGCGTGGGAAGCGGAGCCGACACGGCCAGGCACGCGCCCGCAGGTAGCTCGACCGTCGTCCCGGGCAGCGAAGCCGCTCCGGCCGCTGGAGCGAACTCCAGTTGCACGCGCGACGGAGCGATCGCCGTCGGCGTCAATTCCAGCCGCAGCACCGTGTCTGCCACGCTGTCCGCCGGAGCGTGCACGCTCGGCCGCACGGCGAATTCCGCACTGGCTGTGCGACCGCTGAGGACCACCAGCCGTGGTTGTGCCAATCGCCGCGCCAATCCCGCATCGATCAAAGCCTCGGTCATCAGCGCTGCGGCCGAAGAATCGTAGACGCCTGAAGCGGCAGTGCCGCTGGACTTCAAGAAGCTCGAAAACGTGCCGGTGCCTTCCTTCCGATCGCTCGCGGCCATTGCATGTGCATCGACGGCCAGCACATCCGCCGTCACCACGACCTGCGGCGCCACAGCGACTTCCAGGAGATCGACGACCATCAGGCCGCCTTCATGGCTGTCGTGCTTCTGGGCTGCGACTTCCCGGACGGTCCCCAACCACTGCCGGGCTTCGTCCGCGTCGCGGGGACGGCCGCGCACAAAGAGTTTGTCCCGCAGAACCGTGAGCTCCAACGTCGCGCCGGGCAGCCGCTCATGCAGGCGACGGCGAATGGCGTCTGTGCGATCGGCCGGTGGCTCGCCGGGCGGAACGACGCGGAGCGTCAGGCTGTGCGGTTCGGGCTCAGCCGAGCCGCGGGTCCACAGCGTCAGCGTCGTCATGCCGGGCGAACGGCCGACGATCTCGATCTGCCGCGTTCCGAATGCCACCACTTCGCACACGGCCGGATCGGCGACGGACGCCCGCACGAGATCGTGCCTGAGCTTCACGATTCGCGAGCGGCTCGACACCACGTGCAATTCGACGTCCGGTTCGACGATGGACTCGATGAGCTCATCCTGTGCCCGGGCTGGCGCAAGCGGGCAGAAGAGAGCCCACGCAGCCGCGATCGCCACCATCAACCGGCGGCGTGGCGTCTCACGTGTGTTTGAACCGTAGGGCATAGCGGGGCCTGCCAGTCGTAGAGCAAGCGTCCCGCTTGCTCGCCTCACCAGCGTCGACTGAGTAAACACAGCACATCCGCACAAGCGAGACGCTTGTGCTACGTCCTACGCGGCGGCTCGCAACTCCGTGCCGCTCTGCCCCTCGTCGCTCGCCTCGCGATTCTCGGACGCGCGGCGGATCTCCTGCCAATACTCCGCAGGCATGGCCATCGCCAGCTTGAGCGCACCGGCCGCACCGGCGAATACCGAATCGCCCACGCGGCGCACGCGTCCGCCGCCGAAGGCCTCCAGCCGCTCTTCCAGCACGCGGTCGAGGCCCCGCAACTGGCTGCCGCCGCCGGCGAGCACGATGTTCGAAAGCATCCGAGGGCGGTACTCCGGATCGAGCCGTGCGATCAGCCGGCCCAGGCCCTCGACGATCGGCTCGACGATCACCGAGCACGCCGCCTTGAGCGGGTCGGTGACGTCGTATTGCGTCGGCACGCCGTTCACGGACAACAACACCTGGGCGTGTTCGTTCGCGTCGTGCACGAAGCCGTGCTTCTCTTTGATCTCGCGGGCCATCTGCGGCGTGAACTGCGCCTGCGGATGCTTTTGGGCCAGCAGACGGCAGAACGCCTCGTCGATCATGTCGCCGCCCAGCGGCAGCGTCACCTGGTCCGCATCGGCGGGATAGGTGCCGTACAGCGGACACAGATCGATCGTCCCCGCCCCGATGTCGATGACGATCGAGTCGCTCAGATTGTTCATGCCATACGCGACGGTGAACGGCTCGGAGACGACGACCACGGCGTCGAACGTACTTTCAGCCGCTTCGATCAGGACCTGTTTGTTGCGGATGCTGGCCCGCGCCGGCGCCCCAATGACGCCGAAAATCGGCACCCCGCGCTCCGGCCGCATCAGCGAGACGGCGTATTCGACGACCAGCCGCGCCGCCTCGCGGCAGCGGGCGATGCGATCGGCCGGGGCCTGCCCCTGCGGGTCTCCGCCGTACTTCAGCATGCCCTTTTCGAAGGGACGGATGACTTCCAGCGCCCGCCGCTTGTGAAAGATCTCGTCGCCGAACACCACGTCGCGGCCCAGGAGCGCGCGGGCCACATGGTCCTTCGGCCAGCCGACGGCGGTGGGGATGACGTCGCGCCGGCCGTTGGAGGCGGCGATCGAGGTCTTGAAGGTTCCGAGGTCCATGCCGATGTAGCTGACGCGGTCGGTCATCGGTGTCTCCGAATGAGGACGGACGTGCCGCGTTAGGCCGCGCGGCGGCTCTTCAGGGCGCGGCGGAGTGTAAGGTTACTGTCGACGACGTTTCGCAGGATCGCCTGCTCGTGCGGATCGTCGCCCGCGGCATGAATGGGAATGGCCACGGCGCGTTCGTGTGCGGGGGCGGGCCGGCGGTCGTGCAGCGGCTCGTGAGTATCGTCAAAGACCGGCACGCCCTTCGGAGTTTGAACGGCGCCGTTGAATTCAACTCGCACCACGACCGGCGCGCCGGCCTTGCGGACCCATACGAACACGGCGATGGCCAGTGACGCGGCGGCGATCACCAGTGCCGCCAGCGTCCCCAGCATCTGCACCAGCGCCTGCCGGTACCAAGGCGCCGGCGGCAGCACGAGGGGACGCTCACGTGGCGGCGCGAATTCGACGCGGACCGGCGGCGGTGCGGCCGCCGCGGAGTCGGAAGCGTTCGCCGGGATCGGCTCATAAAATGGCGACGGTAATCCGGAGTCGCGCACGAGCGGATGCGGCTCATCCAGCAGCGCCGCGGCCTCGCCGAAGGCCGCCTGCCGGTGCTGGACCTGCTGAATCGGCACATCCGCCGGGTTTGCTGCGACGGATGCCGCGTGCGGCATCACAAGCAGCGGCCCGCGCTCCACGTCGGCCTCGCCGGCTTGCGCGGGTTCGGGTTCCCCCCCTTCGTAAGGGGGGGCCAGGGGGGGTGCGGAGTGGGACGCGTTTTCCTCGCTCGCCCACCCCCCTTGGCCCCCCCTTAGAAGGGGGGGGAACTCCGGTTGGGATGTTTGCGAGTCGTCCGCCGCGGACGCCGCGCCGCTCCGCAGCAGCAAGTCTGTGCGCTCGAGCCGACGCAGAAATGCCCGCGGCGATTCCGGCTCGTGCGACCAATTCACGTCGTATAGCATCGCCCCGCGCGCCAGCCGGCCGGCGGTGTCGGCATCGCCGCGTTCGAGCGCCACTTGGGCTTCGTCCAGCAGTCGGATGGCAATGCGCCGCTCGCTCTCGCGTCGCGGCGAGAGCGCGTCGTCCGCAATCGCAGTCGTCCGCGCGAAGAGCACGACACACAGCGACGTCGCACAGACGACGGTGCGCAAAGCCATCGCACCCGCGCGCATGCCCTCAAATTGACGGGGACCGTCCATGATCCGTCGTCCACTACCGGCGGCTGATCCTGTGCGAGAAGAGCGCGAACAAGCACGGCCGCCTCGCCGGCTGTTCACGACCACTTTAGTTGAGAATCGGCCGCCCACGGCGGAAAGATGAGCCGATTCTGCCGATCCTGCCGGTTCTGCCGCCCCACGGGGTCAGACCCCTTTGCGGGCGTGCGACGCAGGACAACGGAGACTGCTGAGCCGCAAAGTGGTCTGACCCATTCATCGATGGCTCGCTCGATCGTCATGGCTGCGACCACGTCGGCGGCGTTGTCAGCGAAATGCCCAGTTGCGGCACGAGCAGCAGGAACGTGGCCGCCGTGATCAGCACGACGCCCAACAGGTTCAGCCAGATGCCGTAACGCGCCATCTGCCCGATGCTCACGCGGCCGGAGCCGAAGATGATCGCGTTGGGCGGCGTGGCGATGGGCAGCATGAAGGCGCAGCTCGTGGCGATCGTCGCCGGCACCATGATCAGCCGCGGATCGACTTCGATGGCGACCGCGGTGCCGGCCAGCACGGGCAGAATCGTGCTGATCGTGGCCACGTTCGATGTCAGTTCGGTGAGAAAGGTCAGCAGGAAACAGACCGCCGCGACGAGGAGCCACACCGGCCAGCCGGCGACGGCTTGCGCAAACGCGCCGCCCACCCACGCGGAGAGACCCGTGGACTGGAAGGCGTCGGCCAATGCGAAGCCGCCGCCGATCAGGAGCAGAATGCCCCACGGCAGCCGCTCGGCCGTTTCCCAGTCCATCAGGTATTCGGTGCGGCCGAACTCGTCTCGCCGGGCGGGAATGACGAACATGGCGAGCGCCATGCCAATCGCGACGACGGAATCGTGCATGGCCTCGCGGGCGATTTCTGGATCGACGCCCGCCGCGGTCAGCCGTCCGCTGACCCAGTCGCCCCAGCCGGGAAGGATCTCCGTCTCGCCGAACGCGAAGGCTTTGCGCGTGATCCACAGCGCGGCCGTCACGGCGAAGACGAGAAACATGCGGATTTCGGCTCCGGAAGGCGGCCCAAGCGCCCTCAGTCTGTCGGTGAAGAAGCGGCGGTCGAAGCGGCGGCCGCCCGGCAGCGGCGGCAGCCCCCACGTCAGCACGCCCCACGCCAGCAAGAGATACAGCACGCCGATGGGCACGACCGCGGCCATCCACAGCCCCACGGAAAACCGAGGCGCCGCGGGAAATGTCTCGGCCCAGATCTTCTGGAACTGCACGTTGGTCGGCGTGCCCACCAGCGTGGTGAACCCGCCGATGCTGGCCGCGTAGGCGATGCCGAGAAGCAGCACCAGCGTGAATCGGTCGATGGCAGACGCACCAGGGGCATTGGCGACCGTGGGCGGCGCGTCGCCGCGCGACAACTCAACCAGTTGCGAGACGAGCGCCAGCCCAATCGGCAGCATCAGCAGCGTGGCAGCCGTATTGCTGATCCACATCGACAGAAACGCCGTCGCCAGCATGAACCCCAGCACCATCCGCCGCGGACCGCTGCCCACCAGCCGCACAATGTGCAACGCTATCCGGCGATGCAGGCCCCATTTCTCGATACCCAGCGCAATGATGAACCCGCCCAGGAACAGGAATACGCTCGCGTCGATGTAGGCGTGGCTGACTTCCTCGGCGGTCTGAATGCCCAGCAGCGGGAACGCCGCCAACGGAATGAGGCTCGTTGCGGCCATCGGCAGCGCCTGCGTGAGCCAGAGCACCGCCATCAGTGCCGTAACCGCCGCCAGCCGCTGGGCCGGAAGCGACAGCGTCGCCGGCTGAGCGGTCGCGCCGGGCTGTGCGACTGAACTCTGCGACCTTTCCGCGACCGGATTCGGCGCGAGCAGGATCGCCGCGAACAGCGCCACCGCGACCAGCTTGCCGACGGTTCCCGCACGGCTCATAGGCACCGGCGCCGTGACATTCGACATGGCCGCGGCCGCACAAGCGAGGATGGATGGCGAACGGGGTCAGACCCCTTTGCGGACGAACGAGTCGCGGCTAAACGCGAACGCTACGGTAACAGCCCGCGCGTCTCGGGGAAGCCGGCCATCAGGTTGAAGTTCTGCACCGCCACGCCGGCGGCGCCTTTGATCAAATTGTCGGTGCACGCGAGCACGATCAGCCGGTCGCGGACCTTGCGCACGGTGATGTCGCAGAAGTTGGTGTGGGCTACGTCCTTGGTCGCCGGCAGGTGCTCGACGACGCGGATGAAAGGCTTCCCGCGGTAATACTCGCGGATCGCCGCCAGCAGGTCGTCTTCCGAGGCCTCGCGCGTGAGCGTGCCGTACATCGTGCACAGAATGCCGCGGTCCATCGGCACCAGGTGCGGTGTGAAGAGGACTTCGACCTTGTGACCGCAGGCCTCCGACAGCACCTGCTCGATCTCCGGCGTGTGGCGGTGGCGGCCGACATTGTAGGCCGAGATGCTTTCGTTGCACTCGGGGTACAGCGTGGTCAGTTTCGGCGTGCGGCCGGCCCCGCTGACGCCGCTCTTGGCATCGATGATGATCCCCGTCGGCTCGATGAAGCCGCCGGCCAGCAGCGGGGCCAGACCCAGGATCGACGTGCTCGTGTAACAGCCCGGGCTGGCCACGAGTTCCTTCCCCGCGATGCGTTCGGCCCACAACTCCGGCAGACCGTAGACGGTCGTGCCCAGCCGCGTGGGGTCGGTGTGCACGAGGCCGTACCACTCTTCGTAAACGGCCGGATCGCTCAGCCGGTAATCGGCGCTCAGATCGACGACCTTGCAGCCGCCCGCCAACAGATCCGGGACGGCCGCCATGCTTGCCCCGTGCGGCAGGGCACAAAAGGCAAACTCCGCTCGCTCCGCCGCCTGCGCCGGCGTCAGGTTCTCGACGGGCAGATCGAGCCGGCCATACAGCGACGGATGCACCGCCCCGATGCGGGGCGAACCCTCCTGCCGCGTCGTGAGCGCGGTGATTTTCACGTCGGGGTGGCCAAGCAAGAGCTTGATCACCTCGACGGCGGTATAGCCGGTGGCACCCAGGATGGCGACGGTGGGCATGACGGGGGCAGCGGTCAGCGGTCAGCGGTCAGCGGTCAGCGGTCCAATTCTACGAAACGCACCCGCGGCGACAACCGGGCGGGCTTGACGGGTGCCGGCGCGGCACGCTGGAATCGCAGCGAAGGCCATGACTGTCACTCTCCCGCTGGTTCAGGAACTGTCGCCGCCGCCGCCGGTCGAACTGGCGCTGCGCGCGGTGGCGGATCTGCCGGGCGTGGTGCTGTTCGACAGCGCGCTGGTGCGCGAGCGGCTGGGGCGTCATTCCTTTCTGACGGCCGATCCGTTCGAAAGGTTCGACGTCTCGTCGGTTCAACCCGGCTGCAATCCCTTCGGGCCGGTGCGCGAGGCTCTGCAGAGATTTGCGACGGCCGCGATTCCGGAATTGCCCCCCTTCCAGGGAGGAGCGGCCGGGATGCTGGGCTACGAACTCGGCCGGGCATGGGAAGTCGTGCCGCGGGCCGCGGCCGATGAATTCGAGCTGCCGGTGATGAGCCTGGGCCTGTACGACTGGACGATCGGCTGGGACCACACACAGGGTCGCGCGTGGCTCGTATCGCACGGATTCCCAGCGACTGGTCGAGCACAACACATCCGGGCGCGAGCCCGGCTGGATGAGATCCTCGTCCGCGTGCGCGCGGTGACGGGGTCAGACCCCTTTGCGGTTCAGCCGACGCCCACGGGTTGCAACCCGTGGGCTTCTTCATCCGCAAAGGGGTCTGACCCCTTCCCGCCGGAACAATTGGCCCCCCACTGGCCGCTTCCGGGTGCGGCCGGCGTCGTCAGCAACTTCGGTCGCGAAAGCTACCTCGCGGCAGTCGGTCGCGTGATCGAGTACATTCGCGCGGGCGACATTTTTCAGGCCAACCTGTCGCAGCGGCTCCTGTCTCCGCTCGCCGAGCATCCGCTCGAACTCTACCTGCGACTGCGGCAGCGCAATCCCGCACCCTTCGCCGGCTACTTCGCCGCGGATGACTGGGCCGTCGCCAGCGCCTCGCCGGAGCGATTCCTCTGTGTGCGCGACGGCGAGGTGGAAACCCGGCCCATCAAGGGCACGCGCCGGCGGGGGTTCCGGCCCGAGGCCGACCTGTTTACCCGCGACGAGCTGCGCGAGAGCGAAAAGGACACCGCCGAGAACGTGATGATCGTCGATTTGTTGCGGAACGACCTGTCGCGCGTGTGCCGGCCGGGCAGCGTCCGCGTGCCGCGGCTGTGCGCGGTCGAAACCTACGAAACCGTGCAGCACCTGGTGTCGGAAGTGCGGGGCACGCTCATGGCCGGACGCGACGTGTGGGACCTGCTGGCGGCGGCGTTTCCCGGCGGTTCGATTACCGGCGCGCCGAAGGTGCGGGCGATGGAGATCATCGCCGAGCTGGAACCGACCGTCCGCGGCCCCTATTGTGGGTCGCTCCTGTATGTCGGCTTTGACGGAAATGCCGACAGCAGCATCCTCATCCGCACGTTTACCTGCCGCCGCGGCTGGGTGCAGTTCCCGGTGGGCGGCGGCATCGTCGCGCAGTCCCACCCGGCGGCGGAATACGACGAGACGCTGGACAAAGCCGCGGGCATGTTGCGGGCGCTGCGGTAGAATAAGGCAGAGGGTCGAAAGTCGAAAAGTCGAAGGTCGAAAAGGCCGGAGGCGCCGCGCACTGCAAGTCTTTTCCGGCCCTTTCAACTTTCGACCCTTTCGACCTTTTCGACTTCTCCACCTTCGACTCCCGCTCATGAGCACCCTCGACGCGTACCACCAGACGATCCGCGAGCTGTCCGACCGGCTGGTCGAGGCCCAGCGGCCGATCCGCGTGCTCGACGCCATCAAGTGGGATGCGCAGGTGCAGGAGGCCTTCTTCGCCTCCAAGTGCCGCGAACTGCCGCCGGTCGACCGCGACTTCTACGCCAAACGCCCGCTCCCGTTCGATCCCGAGCAGAAGCGGGAAGAGTTTCAGGAGATCGACCGCGAGATCAACCGGCGGCTGGGGCAGTTCAGTCCCGTGGGGGCCATCATGCGGCGGATGTGCCGCGAATACCGCACGGTGGTGCGGATGCTGGAGGCCCGCGGAACGGCGGAGTTCAGCCGCCGCTCGCAGGAGTTGTATGGCTCGGCGAATGATGCCTTTCACGCCGGCGACCCGACGCTGGCCGACCTGGGCGAGATGATGTCCTCGGCGCTGACCAACATCGACGTCAGCCGCCACTTCCCCGACGAAGAAAAGACCTTGAGCGGCGAGCAGGCGGTGAAGTGGCTGCAGGAGCGGCTGGACCGTGTGTTCCCCGACCCCGCCTGGCCGGTGCGGGTGATCCTCAGCGACGGCATCATCTCCGATGCG
>JAHWKJ010000228.1 GCA_019347905.1 Planctomycetota bacterium | reverse complement strand
TTGTTGCTCCGCGGAATTGACGTTTCGCCGCGACTCGCCAGAGGAGCGCGGGCGTGGAACGAAATGCAGCAGAGCGCTGCTCTGGCGAGTCGCGGCTAAACTGAGCTTGCGTAGTCCATGAGCGTCCTCCTCCAACACGGCCGGATCCTCGATCCCGCGAACGGGATTGACCGCGTGGGGGATCTGCTCCTGCGCGACGGCCGGGTGGCGGGGATCGATGAGAAGGGCGCGACGGCCGACCGCACAATCGATGTCAGCGGGAAGATCGTCTGCCCCGGGTTTATCGATCTGCACGTGGCACTGCGGGAGCCGGGGGCTGAAGAAGACGAAACGACCCAGAGCGGCACGGCCGCGGCGCTGGCGGGGGGCTTCACCACCATCGCCGCCATGCCCGATACTTCGCCCGTCGTCGACAACCGGGCGGCGGCGGAGTTCATCGTCCTGCAGGCGGAACGCGCCGGGCATTGCCGCGTGCTGCCGCTGGGCTCGGTCACCAAGAGCCACGCCGGCGAAGAGCTGTCGGAAATCGGGCAGCTCGTGGAGGGCGGGGCCGTCGCCTTCACGGGCGGCAAGCGGGCCGTCGGCAACGCTGAGATCATGCGGCGGGCGCTGGAGTACACCCGCATGTTCGACCGGCCGATCTTCAACCATCCGCAGGTCCCCGAACTGGTGGCGGGCGGCGTGATGCACGAAGGCTACTGGTCCACGCGGCTGGGACTGCGGGGCATGCCGGCCGCGGCCGAGTCGATCATGGTCGGCCGCGACATCGCGCTGGCCGAAATGACCGGCGGCCGCGTGCATCTGATGTGCATCTCCACGGTCGACAGCGTCGATCAGATTCGCGGAGCGCGCCGCCGCGGCGTGCGCGTCACCTGCGACGTCGCGCCGCATCACCTGCTGCTCACCGACGAAAGCGTCCAGTCGTTCGATTCCAATTTCAAGGTCGATCCGCCGCTGCGCTCCGCGGAGCACATCGCGGCCCTGATTGACGGCCTTGTCGACGGCACGATCGACGCCATCTGCTCCGACCATCAGCCCTTCGCCGAGGAGAAGAAGAGCGGCGAGATCGACCAGGACCCGTTCGGCATCGTGGGCCTGGAGACGCTTCTTCCGTTGTGCGTGCGGGCGCTCATCGACAATGGCCGGCTGGACTGGCCGCAGTTGATCGAGAAGCTCTCCGCCGGACCGGCCCGAGTGCTGGGCATCCCGCGGGGGACGCTCACCGTCGGCGCCGACGCCGACGTCACGGTGCTTGATCCGGAGGTCCGCTGGACGATCGACCCCAGCCGCTTCCGCTCGCAGAGCCGCAACACGCCGTTTGCGGGCTGGAACGTCCGCGGCCGCGTGAGCCTGGTGTTCGTCGGCGGCCGGCTCCGCTACGAGGCGCCGTTGTAGGGTGGACGTCACACACGGGGTCAGACCCCTTTGCGGCAGAACGGCCCTCCACGTACGAGGTCGCCTGCGCCGCAAAGGGGTCTGACCCCTTCGCATGTCCACGCCCCGAGCAATTCCCCACAAGCGCTCCTCTGGCGAGTCGCGGCTAAATGTAAGCACGCCGCGGAGTCGATATCACGATGAGGGACCATCCGCATTACCCTTGGACGGGGGCGGGCAAGCTGGCAGCTTGCTCTACGGGATTCTCGGCGCGCGAAGCATGTCGACGCTGCGAACCGGCATCGGACTGATCAGCGGACTCAAGACCGCCGAGCTCGTCGATGCGCTCATCGCCGCACAGCGGGCCGCCGTCCGGCGGCTGGAAAGCCGCGTCGCCGGCTTCGAGGCGACCGACGCGGGACTTTCCACGCTGGATGCGAACCTCGTCTCGCTGAAGGCCGCGGCCCAGGGCCTCGGCGAGACGAGCCGCTTCAGCACATTCAGCGTCACCAATTCCGATTCGTCGCGGCTGCTCGTCACCGCCGGATCGGCGGCGGTCCCCGGCACCTACCGCTTTCAGCCGGTGCGCCAGGCGGCTACGCACGAAGTCACCAGCCGCGGGTTCGCCAGTGCCGACCAGCAGGCGATCGGCACGGGGACAGTGACGATCGCCGACGGCGGGAGGCTCGAAGCGCCGACGCCGCTCGATTTCCTCAACGGCGGCGAAGGCGTGCGTCGGGGCACGATTCGCATCACCGATCGCGCCGGCAACACGGCCGACGTCGATCTGGCGAACGCCTACACGATCGACGACGTGCGAGAGGCAATCGACGCGGCCGATGGGCTGTCCGTCACCGCCACAACGAGCGGCGGCCGGCTCGTGCTCACCGATACGAGCGGTTCGACGTCGACGAACCTGTCGGTGGTCGATCTGGCGGGCGGATTCGCGGCGGCCGATCTGGGCATTGCCGCTTCGGTCGCGTCGAGCACGCTCACCGGAAGCGAAGTCTACTACCTGACCAGTGATTTCACGCTCGACCGCCTGGGCGACGGCAACACTCTGCACCGCCTGGCCGGCGCGCCGGACCTGAGGATCACACCCGCCGACGGCGTCGCCTTCGACGTCACGCTCGACGAGGCGCAGACGCTGGGCGACGTGATCGATGCGATCAACGACCACGCGGGGAACGCCGGCCGCGTGACGGCCGCACTCGTCGCCGGGCGGATCGAACTGACCGACAGCACCACCGGCGGGACGCTCGCCGTCACCGACATCAATGGCTCGGCCGTCGTGCGGGCACTGGGGCTGGACACGGCGGTTTCCGGCAGCCAGCTCACCGGGCGGCGGTTGATCGCCGGCTTCAGCTCCGTCCTGCTGCATAACCTGCGTGGCGGCGCCGGCATCGATCAAACCGGACAAATCTCGCTCACCGACCGCTCCGGCCGCACCGCCACGATCGATCTCACCGGGGCGGAGTCGCTCGACGAAGTGCTCGTGGCGATCAACGGCGCCGTCGACGGCGGCGGCGTGCCGCTGGGACTGACGGCCCGCGTGAACGAGATTGGCCATGGAATCGAGATCGAGGACACCACCGGCTCGACGGCGAGCAACCTCATCATCGCCGACGTCGGCGGCAGCACGTTGGCGGCACAACTGGGCATCGCCGTCAACGCGGCCGCCGATTCCGTCGCCTCCGGGCCGCTCAGCCTGCGCTACGTAAACGAGGCCACCGCCCTGTCCGACTACGCGCCCGATGGCGGCGCGCCGGCGGCCGGGTCGATCCGCATTACCGATTCCGCGGGCGCCAGCGTCACCGTCGAAATCTCGTCGGCCGCCAAGACGGTCGGCGATGTCCTGCAGCGAATCAACAGCGCCGCGACAACCGCGGGCGTGGCGGTATCGGCGCAGCTCAACGATACCGGCGACGGCTTCGTGCTCGTCGATAATGCCGCCGGTGCGGGCGCGTTGAAGGTGGAAGAATCCGGCAGCACCACCGCGGCGGAGCTGCGATTGCTGGGCAACGTCTTCACCGGCGGCGACGGAAAGCAGCGGATCACCAGCCGCCGCGCCGCCGTTGTCAGCATCGCGGCCGGCGATACGCTCGACGACCTCGTGGAGAAGGTGAACGCGGCCGCGGCCTTCGTCAAAGCCGCCACGTTTGATGATGGCTCGGCGATCAACCCCAGCCGCCTGCGGCTGTCGGCGGCCGCTTCCGGCGCGAGCGGGCGGCTGGTGATCGACCCCGGCGCGCTCGACCTCGGACTGTCGGTGGCGACCGAAGGCCGCGATGCGCTGTTGCGCGTGGGCGATGATCCGCAAACGGGTTTTCTGTTGGCAGCGGCCTCGAATTCGTTTCCCGCCGTGACGGGTGGCCTCGACGTCGATGTGCTCTCCGGCGGCGGCACGATCGTCACCGCGACCATCACCCGCGACGACTCGAAGGTCGTGGACGCAATTGAGGCGTTCATCGCTGCCTACAACACCTTTGTCGGTGCGGCGGCCGACCTCACGCTGTACGACTCGGAAACCGGCAAACGCGGCGTGCTGCAGGGGCAAGGCATCGTGCTCCGCATCGAAGGGCGGCTCGACCGCCTGGTGACGGGGCGCACCGGCAATGCCAGCGATCCGCTTCGCTCGCTGGTCGATCTGGGCGTGCGCGTCACCGAGGGCGGCAAGCTGACGCTCGATGAAGACGTGCTCGCCCAGCGCATGGCCGACGACCCCCAGGCCGTCGCCGACTACTTCCTCACCGAGACGACCGGCTTCGCCGACCGGGCCTTCGACACGCTGGAAGGGCTGACCGATCCATTGACCGGCACGATCGCGCTGGAGCAAAGCGCGCTGGAAGACTCCATCGATTCGCTCAACGCCCGCATCGAAGAGCTCGACGAGATCCTGGAGATTCGCCGGGCACGGCTGCTCCAGGAGTTCGTGAACATGGAAAACGCCCTCGCCGCCCTCAGCAGCCAGCAGGAGGCGCTGGCGGCCATTCCCAACTTCGGCAGTCGCTTGTTGGGGAACTAGCCTGGCCCACCGCAGAAGGAGTGAACGATGACTTACAGCGACGACGGCTACATGGAAACCCAGGTGACGACCGCCCCGCCCGAGCGCCTGCATTTGATCGTGATCGATGGGGCGATCCGCTTTGCCACCCGCGCGCGTGCGGCACTGGCCGCCGGCGACATCGAAGCGGCGCATGTGTCTCTCAACAGGGCGCGCGATTTCGTGGCGGAGCTGATCTCCGGTGTGGATCCGGGGCATTCGCCCGAATTGGCCGGCGAACTGCAGCGGCTGTTCGCCTTCGTCTACCGGCGGCTGGCGGAAGCCGACCTGCATCGCGACGCCGGCCGCATCGACGACGCCCTGCGCATCCTGAACCAGCACCGCGAGACGTGGCTCGAGTTGATCGAGACGCTGCGTGAGGCCGGCGGAGAGACAGAGGCCGCCGCGAGCGGTCTGGATAGCTCTGTTTAGAAGCCCGAATGCCGAAGCGCGTTCATTCCGACTTCGCCGCGTCCTTGTCCGCGGTCCGCGTCTGCGCCAGGGCCTTGAGGTACGCGTACAGGTCGGCCAGATCGGAGTGAGCGGCGTCTTTGAGCAGGCCCGCCGGCATCAGTGACGTGGTCATGGTCTTCCGTAAGGCGATGTCCTTGCCTTCGATGCGGAACGTGCGGCCGTTGGCGTCGCGCAGCAACAGTCCGTCCACCGACTCGTACACGATCAGGCCCGTGTAAACTTTGCCTCGTTTCGTTTGCACGAGCGTCGTCTGATAGCGCGTGGATACATCGCGGTTGGGCGCGGCGATGGCCGTGAAAAGGTCGTCGCGCGAGAAGCGTCCCGCGGCGCCCGCCAGATCCGGCCCCAGCGCCTGCCGGTCGCCGTGACAGCGGGCGCACGAGCGGGTCTCGAACACCTTGCGGCCGCGTTCGACATCGCCGCCCGACCAGTCGACCTCGGCCATCATCGCCTTGAGCGCCGTCAGCTCGGCCTCGGCCGACTGAAGCTTCCGCGCGGCCTCGTCCGGATAGCGCTCGCGCAGCCAGCGGGACCACGCGTCGGCGGCCTCGCGCACAGCGACCGCGTCGTCCGCCTTTTCGGGACCAAAGTTCTGCTCTGTGTTGCGGGCCAGCAGCCGCGCCGCGCGCTCCTTCAAACCCAGCTCCGCCTGCTCGCGTCCCAACCGCACCAAGAGCGCCAGCAGCGCGAACTGCTCGTCGGCCGAGGCATCCGCCGGCAACGCCTCCAGTGCGGAGAGACACGCCGAGAGCACGTCGAGTGAAGACGACTCCAGACCTTCCACGTAGTGTGGCCGGTCGGCGGCGGCGGGCCGTTCGGCCAGCACCGTCAACGCGGCGTCGCGGACGGCGAGATTATCGAGCTGTCCGCGCACCAGCGCGCGATGCTGCGGCTCGGGGGATTCCCCCACGACAAACACGGTGCCCGGCGTCCAGGCATAGTCGTCGTCGCGCTCGATCTGCCGGACGAACGCCGCAATCGCCTGCGGCAAGAGCTCCTTCGGGACGTGCCGCAGGTAATAGACGTGACCGGGCCGACCGAAGCTCGGTTCGGAGACGAGATCCCGCGCGAGCTCGGGCGAAAGCTGGATGTGCCGGGCGAAAGCTTCGCCCACGCGGTCGTCCCAGTTGCTGTCCCGGTTCAGCCCCCGCTCGACGATCTTGCGCTCCAGAGCAATGAAGGCCTCGGCGATGCGCTGGTTCCGTGCGGGCGAGCGCGCCGCGGGAACGCGGGCGGCGGCGATCAGGTAGTGAATGTCGTCGACCGGGTGGCTCTGAGGGCCGATCTTCGCCAGCAGGCGGTCGAGCAGCGATTCGTCGGAGGGTTCCAGCATGGCGAGTACGCGGGCGGCTTCGCGGTCGAGACGCTCGTCGCCGCTCGGGAAGCGGGCTGCCAGCCGCGCCGACAGTGGCGACAATGTGTCGCCGTGGCTGCTCAAATCGATCTGGGCCGCGTAACCGTCGAACACGGGGTCAAGATTGCCGTTCGAGCCGACATCACCCAGTGCGAGCTGCATGAGCCGCAGGCCTTCGAGCTTTAATTCTCGCGGGTCATCGCTTTCGAGGGTCTGCAGGCCGGTCTCGAGGGCGTTGGGTTCGAACTCCAGCTCGCGGCGGACGGCCCCGAACGAGAGCGACACCAGGGCCTGCCGACCTTTCTCGCGGGCCAGCGCCGCCAGTTTGTCGTACATCTCCTGGTCGAGGCGCGAGGCGGCGCGGCCGGCCATTTGCCGGTTGAAGCGGTGCGGTCCCGCAAGCTGCTCGCAGAGGGCGGGCAGCAATTGTTCCCAGTCGGTGTCGGGGCCGGCGCCCATCAGCGCTTCCAATGCCGTCCGCGAGACGAGCGGGTCGGAATCGCTGAGATACACGTTGACGGCCCGCGCCACCGGCTTCTCGCCATAGGCCCGGCCGTGCGACCACACCGCCCGCGCTCGCACCTCCGCGGAATTCGACGCGGCCAATTCAAACAGAGCGGCGGCGTCGAGTCCGCCAAACAGTTCGGTGACGATCTCGACGGCCCGCAAGCGGGCGGCGGCGGTGCGCCTTTCGTCCCGCGCCGCTTCCATAAAGTGGGCGCGGCCCAGCTCGCGCGCCAGCGGCATCCACTCGGCCCGCGACCAGCTCGAAAGCGGCTGCGGTGCATTCAGGCAGCGATCCAGCTTGCCGAGCAGCGTGTCGTCCGGCGGTAATCCAGCCGCGTCCGTACCTCTTGACGGCGAAGCAGCACCAGCCCCCGCCCAGCGAATGCGATACACGCCGCCCCGCGTCCCGCGCCCGCCCACGCTCACGTACAGACTGCCGTCCGGCCCCACGGCGGCATCCGTGGGCGCAAAGCCGTGCTGACCGACACCCGTCATGAACTCGACCGGCTCCGCCGTCCACGTCGAACCCTCGCGCTCCAGCAGCAGTGAGATCACGCGGCCGAACGTCCAATCGAGGATGAACAGCGCCCCTTGGAAACGCTCGGGAAACTGGCGGTGGCGGTAACACACCACCCCCGTCGGCGAACCGCGGCCGAAGGCCCCGATCACCGGCGGCATGTCGAGAAAATCCCCGGGCCGTTTCCAGCTCCGGCTGATCCAGCCCGCGTGCGAGCCGGGCAGCGCGTGAAACACGCGCGTCGGCTGGTACCACGGCAGAGACACGTCGCGTTCGCCGTCGCTGTCCCAGGCGAACAGATTGCCCTGGGCATTGAAGTCGAAGTCGTAGGGATTGCGGAAGCCGTCGGCGATCACCTCCCCGCTCGAACAGTCGGGCTTGAGCCGCAGGATCGTCCCCGCCTGTGGATCGTCGATGGGCGTGGTTTCGAGCCGCGCGTACGAACGATCGACGCCGGCGTTGTTTCCGGCAATGAGATACCACCAGCCGTCGGGACCGCGGCGGAGGGCGTGGGCATGGTGTTCGCTGCCGGTTTTGATCTTGAGCAACGTGGCCGGGGGCCCGTCGGCGCGATCGTCGCTGTTTTCGTCGGTGTAACGGATGAGGCCGGCGTCGCCCGTGCAGTACAGCCGTCGGCCGTCGAAATAGAGGCCCTGGGCACCGCTTTTGGGTCCGTCGGCATACAGCACCGCGCGTTCCGCCCGGCCGTCACCATCGCCGTCCACCAGGATCTTGATGTACCCGGCGCCCGAGACGACCGGCCGGCCGAGCGGATCGATCGTCAGCGAGTAGATGTCGTGGGCGAGATCGTCGTCGGCGTACAGCGTGACTTCGAAGCCCTCCGGCACGCGGACGCCCAGTTCACGATCGGGCTCTTCGGCGAAAGCCGCTCGCGCGCAGGCGACGACGGCGCTCGTGGCCAATAGCAGTGTGATCAGCCGGCTGAGGCGGGCCGGCTTGCGGTCGGTGCGCATGGTCTTCCAATGACGTGCGAACGAGGGACCGAAAGGTTCGAAGGAACGCGATTCCATGCTTCGCGATCTGCCAGATGAGGCGGTCGACGAACGCGGATCATAGTCCCTGAACGGGATCTGCGGCAATGCGGGCTTGCGCACGCCAGAAACGTCGGACTGGGCTTGTCGCCGGGCAATATGCTGCCATACAAGACGCTCCACTCAATTCGTCCCGACGCGAAGTGCTGCCCGCACGGCAAGGATGCCATGGTTCGACCGGACGCGCCCGTTTTGAAGTCGATTCCGGCAGCGCTCGAGCGCTGGATGTTGCGGAGAGACCGCACGTTCTGGTTCGGCGTCACCGCCGGATGGTACCTGCTGAGCTGGACGTTCGGCTGGGTGGCAGAGTTTGGTGCGTCGCCGCCGGCCTGCTTCGGACTGGCGCTCGCACTGGCGCTGGGGCTTGAGCTGGGCGCGCGCAGTAAGCGGCATCTGCGCTCAGCCCCTTCCGGTTCCCTCCCTTACCAAGGGGGGGTTAGGGGGGGTGACGCGGGCGATGTCTTGCTGGATTCATCCCCCGCCGACCCCCCCTTGCCCCCCCTTAGTAAGGGGGGGAAACTGGTGGGAAGCCGCTGGACGATTGGGACGCATGTGACGTTGGCGGGGTGGACGGTCGCGCTGCCGTGGCTGGCGGCGCTGGTGCACTCGCTGTTCTCCCGCGTGCCGTTGTCGGCGATGGAAGAGGCGGGACGGCCGACGATCCTGTTGGCACTCGCGGCTGTCTGGCTGCTGCTGATCCCCGCGGCGGCCCTCGGACGCTGCATGGCCGCCGCGCTCGCTGGATACTGGACCACGTCATTTCGCCGGCCCGCTCGCGGGCCGCTCCCCACTGGCTCGCTGGAGCGCCGGAACTCGCGGTTGTTCTTCGGACTGGGCCTCGGCCTGGTGAGTGGAGCGATGTTGGCCGCACCGCTCATCGGGACATACGGTGCCGGTCTCGTCGCGGCGGCTTGCAGTGTGCTGGCGGTCGGCTGCTCGTTCTGGTTACGCGCTGCCCATCACGGCTTCGACAATACGGAAGACGAAACGGGTGCCGCGTGCGAGCCCC
>JAHWKJ010000227.1:3355-9356 GCA_019347905.1 Planctomycetota bacterium | reverse complement strand
GGCCGAGAGCAGCGTGCGATCTTCGAGGGCTTCGGTGTTCCACGACCACTGCTGCGTGTCGACCGGCCGCCTGCGGCCGAGGCGGCGCCTGCCGCGAATCTTCCGCCAGAGGAATTTGCCGGCAGCCTCGCGCCGCAATCCATTGAGCCAGTGAATGAGCAGCATCGGTGGAATCCTCTCTCGAATGCAAATCGTGCTCGACTCAGACGGCTGTGGTTGCGCGCGGTTGTCTTCGCCCTCGGCGCGCAGCGTCTCCGTTGGGCTGGCGGTCGGCTTTTCGTGAAAGCAGGCTCAGAAGGTGGCGCGGCGGCAGCGCGCCGAGAGGTGCAGACTTAGCGGAAGGGCGCTGCCGACAGCAGGAGGCGCGGCAGGCAGACCGTGATGACCAGAGCGCCGAAGTCCGTGGACTGCATCGTCCGCCCTCCGGTATTGGCCCGGCAGCGATGGGCGAATTGGAGTTTTCACTCCCCTCTATTTAAAGGATCCGGACGATTGTCAAATCCGAACGGGTGAAAACCCGGGGAAGTGGAATTTTTCTCAGAATAGTTCGGAATGGTCCTCGGGCAGAGTGGCGAGCGCCTGTTCCAACTGCTTTCGCAGTCGTGCCTTGGCACGTTGAAACCGCATCCGCAGCTCGTCGGGAGTCGATTGCCGTCCTTCCGCCTCCCGGGACCAAGAGGCGCCGTTCAGCCAGTATTCGACCACCACCCCGCTGCTCCGGGTCGAGTTCTCCGACGGCCGCTCGAACGCAGTCGATCAGCCGGATCCGCTGGGCCGCGTCTCCGGCCTCGTCGATTAGCTTCAGCGACTCCACGGGGGTTTCGGAGTCGCGTTGGACGTCGCAAGCGGCGCGTGCCAGTAATCGATCGCACGCGCCAGCCGGTTCAGGGCGATCGTCAACAGCAGATTGAAGAGCTTCCGCTCACTGTCGATCTGGAAACCGCGGGGTTGCTGAATGCCAATGACCAAGGCCGTGAAGGCGTCCTGCCAGATGTCCGCCGGGTCGATCCGCCACTGGAGCCGGTCATACGCCGCCAGCCGACGAGCGATTTGACTGATGACAGCTTCGCGGAATCGGTCATGGCACTCGCGCGCGGCCTCCTCGTCGCCGGACCGGAGCCCGATCAGGAACGCCTCAAACCACGGATCCTGTCCCATGCCGATGGACCGCAAAGAGGTCAAGATTCGTATGGGGGGGGCGCGCAGCCGGCGACGCGCAACGACTTCCATGGAGTTGTTAATCGAAGTCCGGCCGCAAAAGCGGACACGGCTCGGAAGAAAAATGTCAAAAAAGACGGCCACTAGGGGTGTTCCCCAGGGGTTTCCACCTATTCGAGGTGCGTTGGCGGATTGAGAAGCGGCGAGTGGTCCCACCGTCCCGACGAAGGTCGCCGCCCAGTTTCCAGCGGATGGCACTTGCCCTACGGACCGTGCTGCCGTGATGATCGGAGAGTGTGTTTCACACCTGCCCTTCAGGAGCAGGCTCGGGGCGACGCGCGAACTCCTACCATGCCTAGACTGCGCAGGCGAAAGCGGGCTCAATTCAAGCGGCCGCAGCTCTACGTCGAGCAGATTCTCGAGTGGGCTGACGCGTACTTCGCCCGTCACGGTCGCTGGCCGAACATCAACTCCGGGCGCATTCCGCAGACGATGGACGACACCTGGGCGCGGATCGACGACGGCTTGCGGGGTGGCCATCGCGGGCTGCCGAAGGACTCCGGGTGGTCGCTCGCCCGCTTGCTGAATGAATTCCGCGGCGTGCGGAATTCGGAGTATCCGCCGCCGCTCACGGAATCGGTCGCCTTCAAGTGGGCCAAGGCCCATCGCCGCCGTCACGGAACATGGCCGACTGACAGATCCGGGCCGATCGTTGACGCTCCGGGCGAGACATGGCTCGCCGTGGACCTGGCGCTGCGGAGGGGCCGGCGCGGTCTGCCTGGGGGCTCGTCGCTCGCCCGACTGCTCGCGAAGTACGGCGCCCGACGCAACCTGGCCGCTGTGCCGCGGCTGACGGTGAAACAGATTCTCGCCTGGGCCGACGCGCACCATCGCCGCACTGGCCAGTGGCCGAGGCGCACCAGCGGCGCGATCGCGGATGCCCCTGACGAAACATGGGCGGCCATCAACGCGGCTCTGAAGCACGGCAGGCGCGGATTGACCGGCGGTTCAACCCTGCCCCGGCTCCTGGCGGAGAAGCGAGGAGTGAGGAAGAGGGCCATGCGCACCGAACTCTCTCCGCGGCAAATCTGCCAGTGGGCCCGTGCTCATCGCCACCGGACGGGAGAGTCGCCCCACAAGCGCTCAGGCCCGGTTCACGAGGCACCTGACGAGACGTGGGGCGGCATCGATCATGCCCTGCGGACTGGATACCGCGGTCTGCCCGGCGGCTCGTCCCTCAGCCAGCTGTTGGCTGAACACTTTCCGCAGCATGCCGGTGCAGCCAGCAGGCAGCCGCAACTGCCTTGAAGCCCGCAATGGCTGCTCTCATGCGATCGGCCAGATGTGTGCTGTTGGCGCGCTGCCTCAAACCACGTTTCTGATGCTGCACCACACTCGCACGTCCCGCAGGCAACACCGCGGCTCGGCGGCTCACCGCAGCCGTTCGAGCGCATCGAGCGCCTGTCGCGCCGCTTTCAGTCCGCCCACGTTGTCGGTGAATTGCTTGGCCGCGAACAGGTCCTGTGCCGTGAGACCCGCACCCGCCGAAGCGCCAGCGGTGCTCATCGCCGTGGGCGTCGCTTGGGGGGCCGTTGTTCGTTTCCGCCGCTTGACCCGCCTGCGGCGCGATCCGCCGAGCCCCGAGCTGCTCTTCACCTTGTAGACAAGGCCCGTGGTGACGGTGACGCCCTGCTCGCTCAGACCGGCCACAACCTGCTTCGGAGTTGCGTCAGGGTGGGCCTTGAGGTAGTCCCGGATCGCTTCGCTCCGATTGGGACCGTTGGCGGCTCGTTTTCTGCCCATGGTGGCTCCGGTTGCTGCATTGTGAAACGGATTGACGTTGCGAGCAGGATACTCGGGCCTCACCGGCAGTTACAGATGACGGGATGTTGAGCGGTACAATTATGCATCGCTGGCCACACGAACCGATTCGCGACGCCAGGCTGCGGCGCAGCTTCCATAACAGGTACATCTCACCCTGGTGCCGCGCCTCATCGTGCAGGCCGTGGATCACTCCCCGCGGTCAAACCCCCAGCCGCGACGTGCTTCGGCCTCGACTTGGCTGAGCCGGTCGCTCTCGCTCTCGAAGAGTCCGATGAGCCGCGGCAACTGGCGGTCGAGCAGCGTGCGCAGTTCGGTTCGGTCCGGCCAGTCGGTTGTCGAGGCGACGGGCCGGCAGTTGGAGCCGAAGGTCTTCTCCCATTCACTCGGCAGCTCGCTGGTTCCCGTTAGCGGCTGAACGGCCAGGACATCCTGCACCCACATCTCCTGGATGGCGGTGCGACAGGCGGCATTGAACTGCGCTGGCGTCCATGTTGCAATGACTCCCCGTCAGTCCTCCTCCAGGGCTGGGTGGATCCTTCGATTGCATCGACCGAGAATGCATGCTCTCCCGCTTCGGACCTCCAACAGATGAGAATTCGAGATGAAGCTTCCGGAGATTCTCCTTTCGACGGTCATGAGCTTTGCGGCCCTGCTCGTGGCACCACACGGGGCCGTCGCCGCCACGGCCGGAAAATCGGGGGACGATAACCTCATCCTCGCATCGGGTGGAGAGACGGACGCGGTTGTCGTCGTTTCACCCCAGTCCGGGGAGTATGAGAAACGGGCCGCGGCCGATCTCGCGAAGTACGTCGAACTGCTCTGCGGCGCCCGGCCTCGGATCGCGAACGAACCGGCCACCGTCGAAGCCGCGCTGAAGGGGAGCCAACCCGTGCTGATCGTCGGCCGGGAGGCCTTGCGGATCAACGCAGGGCTCGAGTCGTCCTTGAACGCCGTGCTGAAGAAGAAGCCGCACCTGCGGACCGATGGGATCGTACTGCGTCGCGCGGGGAATCGCGTCTACATCGCCGGCAACAATGACCGCAGCCATTACTTCGCTGTCGCCGAACTGCTGCGGCAGTGGGGTTGCCGATGGTACATGCCGACCGAGTTTGGCGAATGCATTCCCGAGGAAGCCGAACTCGCCGTCGGCGAACTGGACTTCGCCTGGTCATCGCCGTTCGAGATCCGCTCCTACTGGATCTCCTGGGTCGGCGACACGAGCGGTGCCGAGGAGTTTCAACTGCGCAACATGCTCACCGGCCGCGGCGATCTCCCGCCGACTGGCCACGCGCTCGGCCAGTACACGAAAGGGCTGGGCAAGGGCACGTTTCACTTTCCAATCACGTCCGCGGAGACCGCCGCCCACGTTGCCGGGCAGGTCGAGAAACTCTACGCGTCCGGTCAGGACTTCTCACTGGGCATGGAAGACGGCTCGTACGACTCCGACGACCCCCGCGACCAGGAATTGATGAAGCTGCAGTGGGACAAGTACTTCCTCCGCTGGTCCGTCACCGACCCGATGCTCGAGTTGTACAACAACGTGGCCCGCATCCTGCGGAAGAAGTACCCGCAGAGTGATGCCAGGATCGGCTTCCTCGCGTACGCGAACATGACGCTGCCGCCCGTTCGCGACATGGCGGCCGAGCCGCCGCTGTTCTGCGAGCTGGCGCCGATCGACATCGATCCCATCCACGGCATGGACGACCCGCAGTCTCCCCCGCGGCGGGAGTTCCGAGACATGCTGGAGAAGTGGGCCACTGTGATGCAGGGCCGGCTGTGCGTCTACGACTACGACCAGGGCATGCTCGTCTGGCGAGACATTCCGGCCCCCTCGCACCAGGCGTTTCGCCAGGACGTCCAACACTACCGCAGGACCGGTATCCTGGGTGTCAACACCGAGAGCCGCAACGCGATCGCGACGACCTTCCTCAATCTGCACCTGCGAGCGCGGCTGCTGTGGAACCCGGACGCGAACGTCGACGAACTGCTCGCCGAATTTTACGAAACCTTTTACGGCCCGGCCGCCGGTCCGATGAGCGAGTACTGGAATGCCATCTTTCAGGCGTGGGAGGAGACGATCGTTACCGAACACGAGTACTTCATCGCGCCGGCGATCTACACGCCCGAACTGTTGAAGACACTTCGGACGAAGATTGCCGAGGCCGAGCGCGTCGGCGCGGGGATCGAGGCTGGCGGGTCGCTGTCGCGGAATGAAAAGCTCTACGTCCAGCGGATTCGCGTCGCCAGGCTGATGGACGACATCCTGCAGGGTTACCTGGCCATGGTTCGCGCCGCCTCAAGCGAGTGCGACTACGCTGCGGCCGTGAAACACGGCGAAGAGGCCCTCGCCGTTCGCGATCGACTGACGGACCTCAGCGGCATCTTCACCACCTACCGCGGTTACAACGCCGAGCAGAACGGCTACGCATGGTGGCCGGGCGAGGTGCGACAGTATCGCGAGCTGCAGCCGTTCGTCGACGGCACCAAGGGCCAGTTGATCGCCAGGCTGCCGCTCGAATGGGCGTTCCGGCGCGATGCTGAGGGCAAAGGTCTGGAGCGGGGATTCGCGAGCGAGCCGGTCGACCTGACCTGGTGGAAGGCCCACAGAGACGAACTGACGCTCGACTCCCGGAGGAACGATCCGGACGAATGGGAGATGCTGCGGACCGACCTGTATGTCCAGGCGCAGGGAATTCGCCACCCGGACCGGCAGAGCTACACCGGGCACCTCTGGTACCGCACCGACATCGAACTGACCGACGATGAAGTCCAGGGCGCTCCCCACGTGCGGTTCCCTGGCGTCTTCAACGAGTGTTGGCTGTACGTCAACGGGGAAGAGGTCGCCCACCGCAAACAGGGCGCGCTGTGGTGGCTCAACGACTACCGCTTCGAGTGGGACGTCGACCTGACCGGCCGGCTGAAGCCCGGAAGAAATGTGCTGGCGGTCCGCTGCAACTGCGAACATCACTTCGGCGGCATGTTCCGGCGACCATTCGTGTACGCGGCAGCGAAGGAATAG
>JAHWKJ010000227.1:0-3255 GCA_019347905.1 Planctomycetota bacterium | reverse complement strand
TCACTTCGGCGGCATGTTCCGGCGACCATTCGTGTACGCGGCAGCGAAGGAATAGAGGGGCTTCACCGCAAACGGGCAGGAAGCGACCGGTCCGCAGGAACGCTTTCGCCGGTGCCAGGTATGTCCAAGACAATTCGCAGGCAGCGGCAGAAATGAGCGGCGAAGCCGCCTTTCAGGCGATCCATTGTTGGAACTGTGCTTCGTCGACGTTGCGACCGCTGATGATCGCGACCACGTCGCCGTCACCATCCAGGTGCACCTTGCCCGTCAGTAACGCGGCGACTGTAATCGCGCCCGACGGTTCGGTACGCAATCCGTGCGCGTCGTAGAGCCACCTCATGGTCTGCCGCGTTTCGGCATCGGGGACGCTGACGGCCGCCGTCACGAATCGTCTGAGGATCGGCCAGTTGTGCTCGCCCACGTCGTACGAGAGCAGCCCATCGCAGATGCTCCGGGGATGTTCCACCCGCACCCGCCGACCTTCCCGCAACGACTGGCAAAAGTCGTCCGCATCCCGCGGTTCGACTCCGATGATCGCCGCCGAAGGAAAGGCGTCGGCGATGGCCAGCGCGTGTCCGGCCATCAGGCCGCCTCCGCTCACCTGACAGATAAAGTGCGAGACGGTTCGTTGCTGCTGCTTCAGGGTGTCGGCGATTTCCAGTCCGCCGACACCGTTGCCGGCGATCACGTGCGGATCATCGTAGGGCGAAGCCTGAACGGCCCCTTCCGTCTCGGCGATTTCACGAGTCAGCCGGTCCCGTTCACCCGTTTCGTGATCGCGGGCGATGTCGTACGTTCGGATGTCGGCGCCGAAGCTGCGGGTCAGCTCGAACTTCACCCGCGGCGCGCTGTCGGGCATCACGATGATCACGCGTTTGTTATAGCGCATGCCCGCGAAGGCGATCCCTGAGGCAAAGTTGCCGGACGAATGGGCGGCGATCGGCCGATCTCCGAGGTCGTCGTCGTGCCGCGCCACCCAGTTGAGTGCCCCCAGCAATTTGAAGGATCCGACCGGGGTCCAGCCGTAGTCCTTGAGCCAGACTCGTCGACCGGCCGGCAGCCCGAGGTCTCTTTCCAGCCGGTAAGAGCGAATCAGCGGCGCGGGGTCCACCTGTGGGCGGATCACCGCTTCGGCTTCACGCACATCGCGAATTGTGGCGGTTGGAATTGGCATGGCACGTCTCTCGATGACGCTGCGGAAGCGGCCCATCCGCCTCCACGTCAAGCAGGCCATAGTTCATCGCAGGCGTTCCGTCACTTCGAGCGGCCTCATCCGCATAGTGGAACCCAAATCACGCCAGTGGAATCAGTCGCTGGCGGCCACCGCCCCCGCCCAGCGGGCCGTGCCGATCGCGAAATACTTGTGCGTGAAAGGCGGTCGCCTCCGGCTGGCGTACCACATCCGCCAACTGCCATCCGGGAGGCGTGCGACCGAGTGACTCGTCGTATAGTGCGATTCCCAGGGGCGCGACGGATCCGGACGCAGCACCGGGTTATCGGGGTGCTTGTGCCATCGCCGGCCGTCGAGGCTGGCGGCAAAGCCGATCGCTGTCTTCTGCGGCTGCCCGGACCAGTAGCTGCCGTACCACATCAGGAAGGCACCATCGACCTGGACGACGGCTGGATAGAACAGGCGGCCGCGTTCCCAAGCCTGATCGATCACCAGCACCGGCTCCGCGTCCACGTGCCACTGTTTGCCGTCCGCGCTGACCGCATGGCGGATGATCCACGGCTCGCGCGAGACGTCCGTGTACCACAGCCGATAGCTCTCGCCGTCGTGCAGCACAGCGGGCGCGTAGGAGTGCTTCAACTGCGGCCCGGACGGCTCAGACCACTGAAGCCCGTCGGTGCTCGTCGCCTCGTGCAGGGTGTGCAGGCCGTCTCCTCCGGTCAGGTCGGCCGCGCTGAACCACATCCGTATCCGGCCGTTCTCACGCCGCAGCGTTCCGTCCACGCGCCTCAGCAGCGTCGGCGTCAGGATCGAGCATCGTCCGTCGCCGAACTCGTAGATCGGACTGTCTTGGTGCTTCTCGAACCGTACGCCATCTCTGCTGGTTGCCAGGCCCAGCCGGAACACGCGGTCGGCCACTGCGCTCCGCGAGCCACAGTACCACAGCAGGAATCGGCGATCGTCGCGGGCCACGACGGGGGCAAACATGTGTTGGTCGTCGAAGGCGCCCGCCGATCCGAGTGACAGGACTGGTGCCTGAGTATCGCGTTCCCAGGTCTGCGGAGTCAGCCAGGTCTTGAGCATTGCATGGCGCAGGAGGCCTCGATGAGCGACGATCCGCGGAGCCGGTCTCTCGTCCTGGGCCGCCGCACCGGGAAGAAGAAAGGCCAGGCAGAGGACGGCTGCGGAGACGGTCGAAGAAGATCGGAAGTGCATGAGAGGCTGTGAAGTCGGCTGAGGAGGCGATCGAACTCGTTTTGGCAGGAGCAATCCGCACTATGTCATCTGAAACGGCCGGCTCAACTCCAGCGTCCGCTCGGCCTTCGCGTACCACTCGCCGCGTTTCACGAAGCCTTCCCACGGGCCGGAGGCGACGGTCGTCTCCTTGAGCATGTGGTGGTGGGCCGAGACGATGATGCTTTCCGAGTGCTTCTCCACCATCTGCTTCCACCAGTCGAACGTCTCGCCGGTGACGGCGCCGGCGGGATAGCCGCCCCGCTCGGCCCGCCCGACCGGCGGGCCGCCGTCGTTGCGGTCGCTCATCACCAGAAACAGCAGATTGCCGACGCGGAAGGAGTACCGCTCCCACGTCCCGTCGGCCGGATATGGCCTGCGGTCGGCATTCACGCCGGAGACGTTACTGTTCTCCCCCGTCGGATCGACCCACTTGCGGAACCACCACTGCGTGTCCTCGCCCGCGCCCGAGGCGTCGTGGTTGCCTGCGAGGTTGTAGAAATCCTCGCGGCGGTGCTTTTTCGCCGCGGCGAACTGCCTGTGCACTTCGCGGCCTTCGTCGTCGTTGGGCGAGCTCTGGTTGCCCGACAAATCCCCGACGTGCAGTGCAATGTCCCAATCAAAGGGCGGTCCGCCCTCGTCGCCGCCGAATTCCGACTGCCGGATCGCCTCGGCCAGGCTCTCGCGGTTCTTTCGCAGGTCTGTGCCGACGTGCGAATCGCCGCAGGCCCACAGGCGGAACCGTCGCGGCTTACGGCCTTCGTCTCCCAGGACGTAGACCCACGGCCATGCAGCGGTCGCAGCCGCGGAGCGAAGCATCGAGCGGCGTATGGCAAAGGACGTCATGACGG
>JAHWKJ010000226.1 GCA_019347905.1 Planctomycetota bacterium | reverse complement strand
CGACACCGACCGCGCCGGCAACCCGCCAACGGTCACCGGGGCCGACATCGACATCGACCAGACGGCCCCCACGATCACCGGCGCACCGGACCGGCCGGCGAACGAGCACGGGTGGTACAATGCCGACGTGACGGTCAGCTTCACCGCCGGCGATGCGCTCTCGGGCGTGCTGAGCGCGAGCGGCCCCACGACGCTGGGTGAAGGCGCGAACCAGAGCGTCGCCGGCACGGTCACCGATCGGGCCGGCAACACGGCGACGGTCGCCGTGGCCGGCATCAACATCGACAAGACCGCTCCCATAGTCCAGATCGACGGTTACGATATTGCCGTACGTGGCGAAACCCTGCTGTTTTCAGGAGCGGCGAGCAGCGACGCCCTCAGCGGGCTGCTCGCGGATCCCTACGCCTGGCAGATGGGAACGCTGGTCGGGGACGGCGAGAGCTTCGGGTTCACGCCGACGGAGGCCGGGACGTATACGGTCAGTCTCTCGGTCGTCGACCGTGCTGGAAATGTCGGTGCTGGGAGCACGACGATCGACGTCGTGCCGATGACGATCCGCGGCGGCAAACTGCTCGTCGGCGGGACGGTACACGGGGATCTGATGACCGTCACGCCCGGGCGGGCGGCGTCGCTGGTGGCGACGATCATGACCTCGACGCCGATGGGATTTGAGGTCGCGCACTTCCCCGTAACAGCCGGAACCATCGAGTCGATTCGCGTGTACGGCCAGGCAGACGACGAAATCGTGGTGGCCGGCAGCATCGGCTTGCCGGCCTGGCTCTACGGTGATGCGGGCAATGACCGCCTGAAGGGCGGAGCCGGGCACGACGTGCTGATCGGGGGCAGCGGCGACGACACGCTCATCGGCGGCAGCGGACGCGATTTGCTCATCGGCGGCACGGGGGCCGACCTTCTCTTGGGCAACGCGGGCGACGACCTGTTGATTGCAGGTATTACGGCCTTCGACCACACACCGACCGGACAACTCCAGCGGCACCACGATGCCGCGATTGCCGCCATCATGGCCGAGTGGACGAGCGCGAACAGCTATGCGATGCGCATCGACAACCTGCGCAACGGCGGCGGGCTGAACGGCGACTGGAAGCTCAACAGCGAGACCGTCGGCCACGACGCCGATGCCGACTGGCTGACCGGCAGCTCGGGGAGCGACTGGTTCCTGTTCGACGGGGAGCGCGACCGGCCGACGGATCTCAACGACGAATCGTTCGTCAGCGAGCTGGAGTTCATCCTCTCGTAAGAGGTTTCGGCGGGGATCCGAAATGCTTCATCGGGTCGGGGACAACGGCCCGTCCGCCAGCGCCGTCACACCTTCGGCAACTCATCGACGAGCTTTCGGCCCTGCCGACGCGCCTGTTGCAGTTCCTCGGAGCGGTCTTCCCCGCGCCGCTGGGCTTTCTGGAGCTTCTCGAAACGGCTGTGGCACTTGCGGATGCGGCTCAGATCGCAGTCCACTCCCGTCTCCTCATAGACGGCCTCGAGGCCCTCGAGGGCCCGTTCGAGGGCGGGCTGCTCCCAGGGGAAGATCTTGAATTCGCTGGCGGCCACGGCCGAGCGGGCGACCTTTCGGAACTTCGCCAACGCCTGCGAATGCTGGCCCGCCTCCAGCCGGGCCCAGCCTTCCTTGAGGTCGCGGCTGTTGGCTCCGTACCGGAAGATCAGGAATACGATGAGGCCGATCCCCGCCAGGATGCCGCCAATGACCAGGGGGATCAGCCATTCGACTGGGATGACCATGGTTGAAGCGTTGAGAGTCGAGGATCGAGGATGGAGGATCGAGGTTCGAGAGTCGAGAGTCGAGAGTCGAGCAAGTGTTTCCGCGGCAGGCCTTGCGATCCTCCATCATCCATCCTCGATCCTCGTCGTCGTCGTCGCAAGTGCGGACGGTAGCCGAAGGACGCCCATCACTCGCCGCGCGGCGGACGCAGCATCAGTGACGCGGTGGCTTCCTCGGGTGGCTTGTCCTGAAACAGCACCTGGTAGACCTCGCTGGTGATCGGCATGTCGATGCCCTTTTGCTCGGCCAGCTCGTAGACGCTTTCGGTGGTGGTCACGCCTTCGGCGACGGCGTCCATGCCGGCGAGGATGTCGCTCAGCGTTTCGCCGCGGCCCAGCCGCTGGCCCACCGTGCGGTTGCGGCCGTAGGGGCTGATGCAGGTGGTGATGAGGTCGCCGATGCCGGCCAGCCCGGAGAACGTGAGCGGTTCCGCCCCCAGGGCCACGCCGAAGCGGGTGATCTCGACCAGGCCGCGGGTCAACAGGGCGCTCTTGGCGTTGTCGCCGTAGCCCAGCCCGTCGCAGGTGCCGGCGGCGATGGCGATCACATTCTTGAGGGCCCCGGCCAGCTCGACGCCGATGATGTCGAGGTTCGTATAGACCCGGAAGCGTTCGGTGGTGAACAGCTCCTGCACGCGGCGGGCCAGGTCGAGGTCGCCGCTGGCGGCCACGACGCTGGCCGGCAGGCGGCGGGCGATTTCCTCGGCGTGGCTGGGTCCGCCCAGCGCGACGACGGCGCGGCTGCCCAGCACATCGGCGACGATCTCGCTGGGCCGCATGAAGGTGTCGTTCTCCAAACCTTTGATGACGCTGACGACCGGCAGGTCTTCGTGAAGATGCGGCGCGAGACCCTCCAGCGCTTCGCGCAGAAACTTGGTAGGAACGGCCACCACGATCAACTCAGCCCCGGCGACGGCCGAGTCGATATCGGCGGTGACCTCGACTTGATCCGGGATCGCCACTCCAGCGAGCAAGCGGCGGTTCTCGCGGTGTTCGGCGATATCCCGCACATGTTCGGCGTTGCGGCCCCACAGCGAGACCTCCTGTCCGGGGCGTTCCGTCAGCAGCACCGAACAGGCGGTGCCCATCGCGCCGCTGCCGAGAATGGCGATCCTGGTTGGCATGGCACAGTCCTCTGACGGGGTGACAAGGTGAGGGGGTGACAAGGTGACGGCGATGGGAATGACGAATGACGAAACCCGAAGGACGAAAGAATGACGAAGTCCGAATGACGAAAGCCTCTCGCGGCGAACGTCCGGCAGCCTTCACCTTGTCACCTTGTCACCTTGTCACCCCCTCATCTTGTCGGCAAAACCGTCAAAAGCGGTCGCTTCGAGATTACTGCGGCGACTGGCGGAGCTTTCCCCGGCCGAAGCGTTTGCCGCCGCGGAAAAGCCGGCGTAGGTTTCACGCGGATACGACCATCCCCGGAGTATCCCAGCGAGGCCCGCCCGCCTCAACCGACCTTTGGCCGCTCGCCCCCCCTATTCCCCCCTTAGCAAGGGAGGACAGGAGAGCGAGCGCTGGCTTCCGCGTCGCACGCCAGGGAACTCACATGCCACAGCTCATCGAAGCCACCAGCTCCAGCTTCGTCGACCGCCGCACCGTCCCCAGCGACGGCCGCCCGCAAGGCCCCGAACGCCGGCAGTTTTCCAACTCGTACAGCTCCGAGCGCCCCGAAGTCGCCGAACTGGCCGAAGCGGTCGACCGCTACAAGCTGCGGCACCGCCGGCGGTTCATCACGTTCGAAGAACTGTACGACGTGATCGAGGGCCTCGGCTATCACAAGTAGGGGTTGTGCCCCGGCGATTGGACAGCGATGCGCATCGGACGGACCGGGGCACGCAAAGCCTTTGCCCCGGCCACCCTCCGAGCCGATTTGCGGGTTGTCTCCAGAATCACTCTGCCCTCAGCGAGACGAGGTATTCCACCAGATCCCGCAAATCGGCCTTCGAGAGGTGCTTCACCAGGTCGGCGGGCATCGACGACTTGCCGGCGGCGCGGTCTTCGATCTGATCCTTCGGCACCGAGACGAGCGCGCCCTCGGCCGTCATCAGTTGCAGGCGGCGTTCGTCGTCGGCTTTGACGACGCCGGTGTAGATGCGGCCGCTGACTGTGACGAGCACGACCGTCTCGTAGCCCTTGGCGATCTCCTTGTTGGGGTCGACCAGCGACGTCAGCAGGTACTCGCGGGTTTTCTCGCGGCCGATCTTCGACAGGTCGGGGCCGACTTCGCCGGCCGTGCCGTCGATTTTGTGACACCGGCGGCAGGAGACGGCGGTGCGGCCGAAGAAGATCTCGAGGCCGCGCTCCGCGTCGCCGCCGGCGAGCGTCTCGCGCCAGCCGGCCAGCGGATCGCCCGCCGGCCGCGCTGCTTCGAACCGGGCGAGCTGATCCTTCATGTCGGCCGTGCCGCGCTTCTGTGCGGCCTGGATCAGGTCGAGCTGGATCTCGGGCGGGGCTTCGGCGCTGACGAGCCGCTCGAGCCATTCGCCGAGCAGGCGGTCGGCCGCGGGGGTCTTCATCGAGGCGAGCACATCGGCGGCGGCCTGCCGTTCCACCGTCTCGCCGTTCTGCAGCGCCTGCGCGAGTGCGGGCACGGCATCGTCAGGCCGCAGCTTCGCCAGCAACCGGCGGCCGGCGGCCCGTAGTTCTGCGGCGTCGCTCTCGAGGGCATCGTCGGTGGCCGCGGCCAGTCGTTCGTCTTCCAGCGCATCGAGCGCGAAGAGCGCCTCGACGCGAATGCGCGGCGGCTGCTCGGCGTCGGTGACCAGTGTGAACAGCACCGGCCCGACCTCGCGGATGCCATAGTGCGCCGCCAGCCTCACACCGGCTTCACGAACCCGGACCGGACCGGCGAGAATCCCGCCCAGGAACGGCCGAATCGCCTCGACCAGCTTCTCGAGCCGAAGCCCCGGCGATTTTATCGGCCGCCACATTCCCGTGACGCGGTCGATGGGCGGCGGTTCGTTCCACAACCGTAACTCTTCGAGAGCCTCCAGGCGCAGCGGCTCGGAGACATCGGCGTTGGCCGCGATCGCGGCCACGTCCCGGGCGTTCTCCTGCCCGCCGAGCCGGAAGTTTGCGTTCAGCACCCGCCGCAAGAGCGGATCGGGCAGCCCCGGACGCCAGATCATGGCCGCCAGATTCGGCGTCGCATCCGGTACGGGGAGATCGTTAGTGAGTCGTGCGGCCTCAAGCACGATCCGGGGATCGTCATCCGTGAGGAAGCGAGCGATGGCCGCAACGACGTCCTGCTCCTGCGCGAACTTCGGTGACGCCCTATTAATTGAGTGCCGCAAGAATTGCAGCAGCGTGAGCCTCACTTCGGTAGAGCGGGCGTCGCGGACCGTCTTCGACAACTCCTGCCAGTTCTGCGACCCCTTGCAGGCAGCCAATCCCATGACCGCGGCGTGGCGAACCAGCGGATCGGCACTGCCTGCATTGGCGATCGACTCCAGAATAAACGCAGATTGATCGAGCTGATGCAGGTAGACATTGCCGGCGCTCAGCGCGAAGTAGCGCACGCGCGGACGCGGGTCGTAGATGAGATGTCGCAACTGGCGATCGAGGTCCCGCCTGAGGCGATCGTCGAGCGCGGGGTCAAACCACATGGCCGCGTTGCGGAACGCCCGCAGCACGGTGACTTGGATCTCGGCATCCTCGTCTTTCAACAGCGCAAGAATCGTTTGGTGCAGCCGGGCTGACGACTGTCGGCTTCGCGATTGGCGATGGTGCTGCGCAAGCCCCCAGATCGCATGCACGCGTGCGAGCCGCTCCGTGGCGGTGTTCGCCACATCCATCAGCTTTTCGACGGCCCCGCGGGTTACGAGCTCGAACTGCGCAGACAACCGCACGCGGCGGTCGGGGTGTGCGAGCCGACCGGCGAGTTCATCGACACTATACCGGGCGAAGCCGCCGCCGATGAATTCCGCGGTCCGGGCCGCGACGGCCGCCTTCGCGGCTTCGGTGTGCGTGAAGCGGTACAGACGCCCTTTGCCTTCGCCGTCCCAGCCGTTGACCCAGTCGGTCACGTACAGCGAGCCGTCCCAGCCGAAGTCCACATCCGTGGCCAGCACGTTCCACACAAACTCCTGGTCGTCGACCAGCCGGAAGCCCGCGCCGTGCGGCTCGACGGCGAACGACCGGATGCCGCTCTGACCGCTCGCGCCGCGGAAGTCCGCCAGAAAGAAATGGCCCTTGTAGCGCTCCGGCAGTCCGACTCCGGGATAGTGCACCAGCCCGGCGGGTCCGTCGGAGATGTTGGCGATCGGCGGGATGATGTACGCGGGCGGATTGAGACTCGGCGCTGCTTCGCCTCCCCTCCTTACTGATGGGGGGTCGGCCGCGCCCTGTGCCTGCCCATCTGCCGCCGTCCCCTCTTCCGCGACCCCCCCTGGCCCCCCCTTAGCAAGGGGGGGAACGTCGCGGGCCTGCCACATCTGTTCGCGGTTCCAGGGACCACGGTCGTCGAGGTACTGGTAGTACATCCGCCAGCCGTAATCGGCGCCTTCCACCAGATACAACAGGCGGGCCTCGTCGCCGCTGTCGGAGTTGTTGTCGACCGTGAACAGGTTGCCGTAATCGTCGAACGCCAGCTCCTGCGGATTCCGCAGACCGTAGCAGAAGATTTCGAGGTCCGAGCCGTCCAGCTCGCAGCGCAGGACGGCGCCGGTGTCGGGCATGGCGAGCCGGCGACCGTCGAGCGTACCGACGTTGAAGCCACGGTCGCCGATCGTGAAGTACAGGCGCCCGTCGGGGCCAAGCGTCAGGCCGTGCAGGTCGTGGCCGCGGAATGCGACCTTTACGCCGTAGCCATAGTGCAGCTCGCGCTTCGTGTCGGCGATGCCGTCGCCGGTCCAGTCGCGCAGCTTCCACAGCCGCGGGATGCAGGTGTAGAACACGTCACCCTGATGGGCCAGCACACCGGCGCCGGTGCCTTCGAGGATTCCGCTGAAGCCGTCGGCGAAGACGGTGCTTTTATCGGCGCGGCCGTCGCCGTCGGTGTCTTCGAGCAGGCGGATGCGGTCGTGCTCGCGAGCGTAGTCCTCGACCCGCGCGCCCAAGTGCTTCTGGAAGTAGCGCAGCCGGTCTTCCACCGTACGGGCCGCCAGGTCGTCGTTCAGCCAATGCATGTGGTTGCGATTGTCTTCGACGCCCTTTTGCTGCCGGAAGGTCTCGCAAACGTAGAATCGGCCGCGTTCGTCGATCGAGAACGCCACGGGATTGGCCAGCATCGGCTCTGCCGCGACCAGTTGGGCGGTCATGCCTTCCGGCAGGCGAAAGCCCTGCATCGCCAGCTCGCCCTCGCGGGAAGCCGGCGCGATCGGCGGCCGGTATTCTCCGCCATCCTCCGCCGTCACAGGAAAGCCCGGCGTCGCGAGGACCAGCGCTGCGACGAGTGCCACCAGCGGAAACGACGAGTCGTGCATGAGCGAGCGCAAACCTTCCTAACTCAGCACCGGCAGCGAAATCCGCCCCGTGGCGCGAGGCCGGTCCTTCCGGGGCGGCAGCACCGCTTCGGCGTACTCCCAGAGCTGCTCCGCCGTCTCGAAGAACTTGTCGTAGCAGGCTTCGTCGTCGTACTCGCAGTTCTCCGTCGAGTATTCGCGGCAGATCTGCGGTCGCTCGTGATAGATCCCGCAGCGGTGGTCGTCCTGAAGGTGCTCGCAGTCGCCGTAGATCATCAGGTACCACGTGTCGTCTTCGACAAAGATCGCCGTGCGGCCGTGGATCATGTACCAGCGGACGTAATCGAAGTCGAGCCAGGTCGCGGGCGTGTCGATCGGCAGCGCGAAATACCGGCAGCACTTTGCCGTGCAGTACGAGCACAGCGACTCGCCCGGCTTGAGATCTTCGCGCTTGATGCGCAGCGGTGCAGCGGCAGCAGCAGACATGTTCGCTCCGTCGGTGGACAGCGTCACTTCGGCCGCCGAACGGCCGCTGCGGAAATCCTATCGCGTTCCGACGAGCGCTGCGACTGTCGGCGCCTCGTCGGGCAACTCCGGCAACTCCGGCAACTCCGCATCGTGCCACTCCGCGCCGGGCGCGGCGACCGGAAGGCCCACAGCCGTCGCTTCGAGAATCGCTACGTCCACGATCGAAGTCGGCGTGAGACTGTCGAGCTGAAAACCCGCCCGAGCCAGGAGCGCGTCGAACTGGTCCAGCGTGCGTTCGCGGCCGGGCAGGCACAGCATCTGGTACACGTCGCACCACCGGCGGTAGCCGTCCCAGCCGAACAAGTTGTGCCCGACCGAACCTTCGATGATGTACAGCTTCTGCCCCGGTTCGACCGCCGCCCGCACGTTCTGCAGGATCGCCAGCGCTCCGGCATCGTGCCAGTCGTGCAGCACGTGTTTGAGGAGATAGGCGTCGGCCCCGCGCGGGACGCTTTCAAGGAAGTTGCCGCCCACGACCTCGCAGCGCTCCGCCACACCAGCCTCGCGGAAGCGTTCCCGGGCGGCGGAGACGACTTCGGGCCGTTCGTACAACAGCCCGCGCAGATGGGGGTGCCGCTGGAGAATGGCCGCCAAAAGCGCGCCGCATCCGCCGCCAATATCGGCCAGCGTGCCCACTCCCGAGAAATCCGCCACCTTGAGGATAGCGGCGATGTGCTTCTCGGTGAACAGGCTCATCTTCCGCACGAAGACGCGTTCGCGCTCGGCGTCGGCGCTCAGGAAGTCCCACAGTTTCATGCCATGGGACTGCTCGAAGGCGGGAACTCCCGTCTCGAGCTGCTCCAGCACGCGCGGCAGGGCCGGCAGAATGTCGTCGCCGAAGTGCAGCCCCCAGTACCGCAGCGAATCGGGATGATCGCTCAACAGAAGTTCGCCCAGCGGCGTCAGGCTGAAGCGGCCGGCGCGGTCCTGGTCGAGAACGTTGAAACCCGCCAGCGCCCGCAGGATTCGGAACAGCGTCTCCCGATCGCTGCCGGTCGTGCCGGCCAATTCGTCCGCCGTCTTCGGCCCGTCGGCGAGCAAATCGGGAATGCCGAGTTTTGCGACGGCATATGTGCAGGTCGCGACCACGTAACTGTAGAAGTAGAAGTACATCATCCCGTAACGGCCGCGGAAACAGATCGTCCGCAGCATCCGCCGCGCCAGCCACTTGGCCGGGACGGTGAGCAGGGAAGTCAGCCGCCGACGCAACGACCGCCGGATCACAAGTTTTGCCAATGGAGGGGGCTCAGTACTTCAGCGCGAACTTCGCCGGCGTCTCCATGACGTGCGAAACCGCTCGGAAATGTGGGACTTCTGTGCAGACGCGGCGCACAACCTGCCGGAGTAAGTTTCCCATTATTCCCGCAGTCCCGAGGCTACGCAATCGATCTACCCGGAAAATCCCGAGCCACTTCCACAAATCTGTCCTGATCCGTCACTGATGTTGCCGCAGATAACTCCCTGTGATCGACTCCGACGAGGCTGCGACCGTCTCGGGCGGGCCGGAGGTGACGACGCGACCACCCTCCTCACCGGCACCCGGGCCGAGATCGATAACGTGATCGGCCCGGCGGATGACGCCGAGGTGATGTTCGACGACGATCAGCGAATGCCCGACCTCCAGCAGCCGGTCGAAGCAATCC
>JAHWKJ010000225.1 GCA_019347905.1 Planctomycetota bacterium | reverse complement strand
CGCCGATGTAGGCGGCGAACTCAATCTCCGAGTTGAGATTTAGCGTTACCGTCCTGGCGGTGGTCAGCTCGTCTCCGGGGATGTCGCCCACGTCGATCGCGACCGTGGCGATGTTGCTCTGCTCCAAGCCATCATCGGCCCGGTAGGTGAACGTGTCGGTGCCTACGAAGCCCGGGTTTGGGTAGGTGAAGCCGCCGTCCAGCCCCAGCGTCAGCACGCCGTTGGCCGGTCCGACCTCAAGCACCGCCTCCAGCGGATCGCTTTCCGGATCGTTGTCATTTTGCAGGACGCCTGGAGCCAACTCGAGCAGCGTCGTGTCGGACTGGGTGAAGAACGAATCGTCGAGTGCCGTCGGGGCCGAGAGCAGCGTGCGATCTTCGAGGGCTTCGGTGTTCCACGACCACTGCTGCCTTTCGACAAGTCGCCTGCGGTCGAGGCGGCGCCTGCCACGGTTCTTCCGCCAGAGGAACCTTCCCACAGCCTCGCGCCGCAGTCCGTTGAGCCAGTGGATGAGCAGCATCGCGAAATTCTCTCTGGAATGCAGGTCGTGCTATCACTCAGACATGCCGTGGTTGCGCACGTGGCGCGAACTGCCGCGGGCGCGCAGCATCTCCGCGGCGCCGCAGGGCAGGTTTTCTTTGACTCAACTCAGGAATTGGCGCAGAGAAGCGCGCAGCGAGGCGACGCCTCAGCGGAAGGGCACCGCCGACAGCAGGAGGCGGGGCAGGCAGACGTTGACGACCAAAGCGCTGAAGTCGACCAGCTTCATTCGTCCGCCCTCCGGCAGGGATGGCCCAACGCAGAAGTGCGAGGGATTTTTGATCCCCGAGAGAATGGAGACGTCGATGGTGTAGGCAGCAGGATTGAAGATGGGCATCGCGGTGAGCAGGACGCACTCTTCAGGCTTCTCGATCCCGGCCGCCGCGAGAGAGAGCGAGCGCCTCCACATCCGCCGCCGGCGGGCCTTCGCGCGGAGCCTGGTAGAGACGAAGCCGGTCTTGAGCGAACGGAGCCAGGACGTGAACAGCATCTTTGCGGACCTCCGGTGTGCGGGCAGTCTCTCCGTAGCGCGGGCGCGTCGCGCGCACGGCCAGCGCGGCGACTGATGCGCCCGAGCAGAACAGATGCGATGTCTGGGCTGGTGCGAAAGAGGCGACGCAACCGGCAGCGCCGCATACGCAACCGCTCGCGCTGGGTGGAGAGACCACGCGAAGGCCTACGTCCGGGAGCCGCTCATGAGGTCCGTTCGCCGTTCAGCCTCGACGCCCATGCGGGACCAGGAGGGGTAAGGTGGCCGGGGCGGCAGGGCGTGTGAGAGTTGCGAAATTGCTAACTTGCCGCGCGGTCACTGCGATGCGGAGAGCGCCTGCATCAAGCCGCACATGGAGCTTTCCCGGTGGCAACCGCTTGAATGCCGTTTCGCGGGTCGGGTACCATAGGAGGGTCGCAGAGACCGGGGCGTAGCGCGTGCTCGCCCGCGGGTTGCCTCGTTCCAACGGGTTGGAGGCGCTGTGCGGCGGCGCCGGCCGCCACCATCACGGATTCGATTCAGAGAGTAGAAGCCGCTTCGCCCCCGCGCGGCGAAGCGTTCGCCAACAATGTCGGTCCCTCGCCTCGAATCCCGCCAGAGACGCCTTCCTTGCCGGATCTTATCGCAGTCGGTCAGCAGCGCACGCAGCAGTGGCGGCATCCCGTCCCGGAAGGGGAATGGGTCCGCCTCGGCCGGGCGCCGAAGGACACCAGCGGCTGGGCCGTCCCCTGGGACTACCTCATCAGCCGCGAGCACGCCGACCTGCGCTGGGGCGACGGCCGGTTGGAGGTCCGCGTTCTCGACGCGGCGAAGAACCCCATCTATTTCCACGAACGTCCGACGACCGAATTCTCGCTGCAGGTGGGGGAAGAGTTCCGCATCGGCAGCACGCGGTTCAAGCTGCACGGCGAAGACTCCCGCGGCGACTCGCGCGAAGAAAGCTCCGTCGAAGAACGCTCGTACGGGCTGGGCGAACTGAAGGCCGAGGACTTCGGCAATTCGGCCAGCCGCCTCGAGGTGCTCGCCAAGCTGCCGAGCCTGATCTCCAAGTCGCGCAGCGATGAGGAGTTCGCCAAGCATCTCGTCGAGCTGTTGTTGCTGGCGACGCCGCGGGCGGACGCGGCCGCCGTCGTCGGCTTCGACGACGACTCAAATACGAGCGACCGCGAGCCGGACCTGCTGCGCTGGAAGGCCCGGGGAGACGAGCTGACCGAGTTCCGTCCCAGCCGAGGACTGATGAGGGCCACGCTGGAGCGCCAGCAGAGCGTCGTCCATGTGTGGAACGACGCCGCTGAGCCGGGCACGGGCGGCGGGCAGATGTACACTTCCAGCGCCGATCTGGAATGGGCCTTCGCCACGCCCATCGTGGGAAAGTCGGGTCGAAGCTGGTGCCTGTACTGCTCGGGCAAGTTCGGCAACGGCCGCGGCGAACCCGTCACCGATCCCGACGACTTGCGGGGCGACGTCCGCTTCAGCCAGCTTCTGGGGCAGTTCTGCGGCGCGATCCGCCGCGTGCGCCGCCTGGAGAACCAGCAGGTCGGGCTGGCGCAGTTCTTTTCCCCGGCGGTGATGGAGGCCCTCACCGACAGCCAGACCGACATCATCCTGGAGCCGCGCAAGAGCGAGATCAGCGTGTTGTTCTGCGACATGCGCGGGTTTTCGCGCAAGGCGGAACAGTCGCGGCAGGAACTGCGGGCGCTGTTGACCCGCGTCAGCGAGGCGCTGAACGTGATGACGCGCAGCATCCTGCGCTTCGACGGGGTGGTGGCGGATTTTCAGGGCGATGCGGCACTCGGCTTCTGGGGCTGGCCGGTCGAGCCGCAGGACGGCGCGCTGCCGGCCTGCCGGGCGGCGCTGGCCATTCAGGGCGAGTTCCAGCGGGCGCAGGAGATCGCGGGCAGTCCGTTGCACGACTTCCGCGTGGGCATTGGCGTGGCGCACGGCATCGCCATCGCCGGCAAGATCGGGACCGACGATCAGGCCAAGGTCGGAGCGTTCGGGCCGGTCGTGACGCTGGGCTCGCGACTGGAAGCGATGACGAAGGCCTTGCGGACGCCGATCCTTGTCGACGAAGCGACCATGAACTTCGTCAAGCAGAGCCTGCCGCCGGAGGAAGGCCGCTGTCGGCGATTGGGCCGGGTGCGGCCGCCGGGGATGGAAGAGGCGCTGTTGATCGCGGAGCTCCTCCCGCCAGAGAGTCCGGAGTGCAGCGTGACGGACGAGCAGATTGTCACGTTCGAGGCCGCGGTCGACGCTCTGCTGGAGGGGCGGTGGTCGCGGTCGTTGCGCTATTTGGACGAGCTGCCGGCGACCGACCGCGTCAAGGACTTCCTGATGATCTTCATCGCGCTCAACGACTACGAGCCGCCGCCAGACTGGGACGGCGTGATCACCCTGCCACGCAGGTAGGACGACCTCATCCGCAACGGCGGTCTGAGCGCGTTCCTGCCGGTGCTTTAGCTCTTCGCGAAGCGGCGGGCGCGCCAAGCGCCCCAGACCGCCCGAGACAGCTCGAACAGCGCCGCCCCCGTTGCTCCTGCCGCTGCCCAGCCGATCTGCGCCGCGCCCGGCACGTCGATCCAGCCGCCGAACAACGCAGCGGCGAGAGCAGCAGAACCGGCCGACAAGCAGCTACCGATCACCAGTTTCCCGCGATACTGCCGCCAAGCGTAGGTGGACACGGCCGTGCGGGCCGAAAGATTGGCGATTTCTCGCAGGGAATCGAGCCCCTCGCGCGCGGACGCGACGTCAGGCTTGCGGCGCGGCGAGCTGCCGGGATCGCGATCGGCAGGTTCTTCCAGCGGCCGCTCTGCCCGTGCCCAGGCGGAATCCGCTGTCGTGGAACGGGCCGGTGGGAACGGCTCCGGTTCCTGAGGGCGCTGCTTCATCAGATCGTCCGCGTTGTTCGCGTTGCAGCCGCGCGTTCTTCCGAGGAGCTGCCGCATGTAGGCGGCAATCGGGTCGTCCTCTTCGTCCGCCGCGTCCGTCGCCGCCGGAGGCTCGATCTGACGTTCGAGACCAGCGGACGCGTCTGAGGCATTTTCGCTGGGGCTGAGAGCCGCGCGGCCGCGTTCGGTCGAAGCCGATTCCGCATCGCCGCCGAAATCGCTTTCGGACGCCGATTCGAAGATTTCCGTCGAGGTCGGCAGGTCGAAGATTTCTGCCAGCGTGGCGCGCGCGTCTCGTCGGCGCGGCGAGGGCGAAGCGGCCCAGCCAAATGCATCCGACTGCGCGCTCTCGTCGGCAACGGCCGCCGCCACGAGGAGCGCATCGTCATTGTGGTCGGCGAAATTGGCCTGGGCCTGGATCATTCGCTCGAGTTCTGCCTCGCGTGCATTCAGTTCCTGGTGCCGTTCCTCCAGGGCGCGGCGTTCCGCGCCGTGGGCATTTCGCTCCGCATCGAGCGCCTGCGACTGCTTGTTGAGGGCGGCGTATCGCGCGTCGAGCGCGGCCTGCCGCTCGTCGAGCTCCCGCCAGCAGCACGCGAGATCGGTGCGCTGTTCGGCCTCTGCGGCCTTGAGCCGCTCTGCCTCGCGCTGAATTTCCGCGTCACGGCGCTGGAGCTCCTGTTTGGTCGCCTCGAGAGCGGCCGCCCGTTCATCGAGTGTCCGCCGCCGGCCCGAGAGCGCCTCTTCCAGCCGTGCCAGCTCAGTCAGTCGCGCCGCGAGCGCCAGCCGCATCTGCCGGCGCGCGTCTTCCTGCTCGCGGGTGTCTGTCGCCGTCGCGGTCTCGGCCGAGCTTCTGTTAGTATCCGCGCATCGTTCGTTGAACGCTGCCTGGCGGGTATCGAGTTCAGCTCGGCGGCTGTCCAGTTCCGACTCGCGCCGCTCCAGTTCGTTCGCCCGCGCGTCGAGCCGTGCAGCATTGGAGTCGATTGCCGTCTCACGCTCGGTCAGCGCCGCCGCGCGCCGTTCCAGCTCGTCCACCCGCGCGTCGAGCCGTGCAGTATTGGACTCGATCGCCGTCTCGCGGTCGCTCAGCGCCGCCGCGCGACGCTCCAGCTCGTCCGCCCGCGCGTCCAACCGTGCAGCATCGGAGTCGATCGCCGTCGCGCGGTCGGTCAGCGCCGCCGCGTGCCACTCCAGCTCGTCCGCCCGCACGTCGAGCCGTGCTGCATCGGAGTCGATCGCCGCCTCGCGGCTGGCCAGGGCCGCGGTGAGGCGCTCCAACTCGCCGTGTCGCTCGACCAGACCGCACGCCTCGGCGGCGAGCGCCTCTTCAAATTCCGCCAGGAGCGCTTCGCGCCGCGCCGCGTCGCCCAGGCGGCGGTCGCCTTGGGCACGCAGCCGCGCGGCCTCAGCCTGGGACCGTTCGAGATCGTCATCGGCGGTGCGGCGTCTGTCCTGCACCGCCGCCAGCGCGGCCTCCTGTTCCGAATGCCGGGTGCGCAAGGCTTCCAGCTCGGCTTCCAGCACTTCGCGCTCTTTGACGAGCGACAGATCGAGCGCGCGGGGCGGATCGAAGTGTTCGACCGCGCCCTCGGCGGAGGCGGCGAGATCGACCCGATCGATCGCCGCGCTTCCGGCCCGGTCGCAGCGGACGATGTCGCGCCACGCCTGGGCCGCCTCGGAACGCTCGTCGAGGGGCAGGCATTCCACGCGGAATTCAACGGGGCCGAGCACGAGCCGGTCGCCGGGTTTGAGAACCGCTTTGGCGGCGGGACCGTCGTTCAGCCACGTCCGCCGGTCGAGGGCCTCCACCTCCGTCCGCCTTGGACCCGTAATCAGCCGGCAGTGCTCCGCGGCGATGCCGGGCACGTCGAGCACGACGTCGCAGCGGCTCGACGCACCGATCGTCCGCCGTCCTGGAGCCAGCAGAATCTCCTCGACCCCTGCAGTCGCATGCACGGGTTCCAATAACAACAGCGTCTGCCGCTGACGGCGCGGCAGCAGGACGTTGGCGGTACGGGCTGGCATCTCGATCCTTCCCCGAGCTGACGGTGGACGACACGGAGAGACCGCGGCGCGTACGGTTCCGTGCCACAGGGATCTAGCTCACGCTGCCGGGAGCGTCAAAACGCTCTTTGACGACCGGTGGAGAAACCGGCCTCGGCCGCAGAAAGCGCACCTGTTGTACGGCGCGGGGCGACCCCGAGTTGCCGCAATACGTCCGACGCGCGGCGATGCGACCGCTCCAACCGCTGCCACACGCATGAGCGACAGGGGCGGCAGCGTCCGTACATTCCGCCGCGGACAGGACGCGACCGACACCGTACGGCTCTTGACGGCTTCTTCGCCACAAGCTGGCAGCTTGTGGCTACGGGGCGTCAGGCGCGGGCTGCGGCCGGCTCGCCGGTGGGCGCCGGCTCCAGTTCGGCGTGCAGGTCCGCGAGGATCGCCTGCAGCAGATCCAGGGAGTGGTGGGCCTGGTTTTCGGTCATCGTCAGCGGCGGGCTGACGCGGATCACGTTGCCGGCCAGGGGGCCCAGCAGGTGCACCCCCTCGCCGTCGCGGCCGAGATACGCGGCTTCGACGACGGCGTTGGCTACCTCGTTGGCGGAATGCGTTCCGAGAGCGGCGCACTCGATGCCGAAGACCATGCCCTCGCCGCGGACCTTGGTGACGACGCCCGTTTCCTTCAGCCGCGGCAGCCGCTCGATGAAAACCTCCGAGAGCTGCCGGGCGTGCTCCAGCACGTTCGTGTGCTCGAATTCATCGAGAGTGGCGAGCACGGCGGCGCACGAAATGGGGCTGGCGCTCCAAGTGTCCGAGGCTTCGCCGTACTTGAGGCTGTCGAACACGTCGCCGCGTCCGACGGCCGCGCTGACGGGCACGCCGTTCCCCAGCCCCTTGCCCAGGCAGACGATGTCCGGCTCGACGCCGTAGGTCTCGAAGGCGTACATGTCGCCGGTGCGGCCGAAGTTGGACTGCACCTCGTCGAGGATGAACAGGATCTCGCGCTCGTCGCAGAACTCGGCCAGCATCTGCAGGTACGCGTGCGGCGGATGATAACTTCCACCGCCGCCCAGGTACGGCTCCGTGATGAGGCAGTTGATGCGGCCGCGATGCTCGTCCGCCAGCCGCACCAGTTCGCGGCGGTAAGGAGCGAGGTCGATGTCGCGGCTGCATTTCTCCATGTCGTCGATTTCGGCCGTCGGAAAGCCGATGAACCGCACGCGGGGATCGCGGTCCGGATCTTTTTCGCTGCCGGTGACCGCGCCGGCGAGACCCTTCTTGCCGTGGAAGCCGTGCCGCGTCGCGAGCATGACGTCGCGGTCTCTGCGGAAATGCAGACAAGCCCAGAGCGCCTTCTGGATCGCCTCCGATCCGGAGGCGGCCCACATGACACTGTCGAGCCGTCGGCCCCCCGGCGAAGCCTGCACGCTGGCCAACAACCGTTCGACGGCGCGCATTTCCAGCTCGGTGATCGCGTTGTACGCCGTCAGCGGCACGGCCGAGATGTACTCAATTTCGTCGACCGTACGCCGCGCGACATTTCCCTCGTCATTCCCCCCCTGACTAAGGGGGGGCAAGGGGGGGTCGGCCGCGAGGCCCGCCGCATCCCACCCCAGATAACGCACCAACCGCTCCAGCCAGCTCCGCGGGTTATGGCCGAGGTTCGCGACCAGCACGCCGGAGCTGTAGTCGTAAAGCCGTCGGCCCTCCGGCGTCCAATGAAACACGCCCGCCGATCGCGCCAGCACCGCCTGCGTGGGTGTATACGTCCGCAGCCCCTTCGGCTCGCCGGAGGCGATGGTCGCGCGGATGCTGTTGGAACGGACTTCACCGGGAAACTGAATGGGCTTCGTCATGGCGCGAGGACAACATGGAACATCGGGCGGGGAAGGCGCTGGCGGCGCTTTGGCGCGGATGTCTCAGCGTATCAGTCGCGATGATCGCAGACAACCGGCACCCTCGGATGCTTCGACGCTCGGACGCGAAGAGGCAAGCAGGTGTGCGACGCACCTTGGAACAGGCATTAGGGCGGGGGGGCGAGATTCCCCTTTTCACTCCTGCGGGGATTGCCTAAAACTCCACTGCTTTCCCGCCCCGCAGCGGGATCGGTGCGCCTCTCACTCGCATCCAGGGATGGATCGATGATGAGCTTTCGACCCTTGCCATCGCTTCTCGTGGCCGGACTGTTCGGCCTCGTGCTCTCCGGCTGCGGAGGGGACTCGCAGCCCGATGCCGCGGCGAAAGCGCGCGGAGGGGACGACGGCGACCGCGTCGGCTCGGCGTTGCCTACGGCGGCCATCGGTGGCGACCAGGCTGCCGATGATACCGCCCCGCCCCCAAAAGGCTCGCCCGAGTGGTTATTGCTCGAAATCGCCCGGCTGCGCGTGGACCCGGTGCCGAAGACCAATGACGCGGAGGATGTGGCGCAGGAGATTCGACGCCGCAACCTGAAAATCATCGAACTGGCCGAACAGGCGATTGCCGGTACACACCGCGACCAGAAGCGCGAACGCGTGTTCGATGCGGCCGTGCATCATCTGGTCGAAGCCCGCGTGCAACTGGCGCTGACGAACGACTCCGACGCCATCAAGACGCTTTACGAAGATGTCGCGGCCCTGCACCGCCGCGATCCCAAATCGCGAGCGGCGGCGGAAGCGGCCTTCCAGCTTGTGGAATTCACGCAGGAAATGGCCCGCCGCCACGTCGAGCGCGAGCCGCGCTGGCTGACGGAATTCGCCCGCCAGGCGCGGCTGTTCGCGGCCCATCATCCGGGCGAGCAGGGGCGGGCCGTCGCCAAGCTCGACAGCGCCGGCTGGAGCTGCGAGGTCCATGGCCGCATCGAAGATGCCCTGGGCTGCTACCGGCTGATCGGGCAGCAGTTCCCCGACACGCCTCAGGCGAAGCAGGTCGCCACCGTGCTGCGCCGGCTGGAATTGCCCGGAAAACCGTTGCGGCTGGCCGGTCCCACCTTCGATGGCGGCTTCCTCGACGTCGAACGCGACTACGCCGGCAAGGTCGTGCTGGTGGTGTTCTGGGACACGCTCTCCCGCGGCTGCCGCGAACAGCTCGCCACAATCGCCGCCGTCAGCGAGCAGTACCGGGACCGCGGTCTGGAGGTGGTCGGCGTAAACCTCGACCACGACGAATTGGCGGTCGAGCGCCTGCTCGAGAGCGGCGAAATCGACTGGCCGGCGATCTTCTACGTCGAGCCCGAGCAGCGGCGCTGGAACAACCCACTCGTCCGCTACTACGGCGTGCGCGACATCCCCATGCTGTGGCTCGTCGGCCGCGACGGCATCGTGATGAGCACGCAGGTGGCCGTGGACGATCTCGAACAGCAGATTGAGCCGCTGCTCGCTAGGTGAGGACGTCCGGCGGTCAAACCGCGCGCACCGTTAGGATCCGTAAAACAATAGATTACCGAAATTGGTCTAGCCTGGAATGCGGTCTTG
>JAHWKJ010000749.1 GCA_019347905.1 Planctomycetota bacterium | reverse complement strand
CGGCCAGCACCCGGACGACATCGGCGATTTCAATCGCGCCCTGCGGCTCCCTGCCCTGCGTCCTCTCGTAATCCGCCTCATCGCACGCACATTCGAGCACACGGATCGCCTTATGCGGATGGGAACGGCCGAGCATGTAGGTAGAAGTCAGGGCGACCGACCGCTCCACCACATCGTCGGCGATCCGCACGTCATACTGGCCTTCCAGCGAACGCGAAGCCTGCCGCGCAATCCTCCTGGCGACCTCCTCGGACGGCTCATCGAGTTCGACGCGGGTGAACCGATCGAGCAGCAGGGAATCGCCGGCGGCCAGGTCGTTGTAAGCCCAGCGTGACAGGGTGCCGATGATCTGCACCCCTTCACGCTCGCAGGCGGCACACAGCAACGGCTTGTTCGTACCGCCGTGTGGACGCTTCAGGAGCGCGTCCAATCCGTCGAGGCAGACCACGACGCGCGGGCGACCCTCGCAGGCCGTGAGGATCGTTTCCAGGCACGCGCGGCTGTCTTCCGGCCCGACGTTGCGGCAGTCGATCCACAGGAATTCGTGGTGCTTCAAAAACGGAATCTCGCCGAGGGCCGCACGCCGCGCGAACTCGCGGACGACAGTGGTCTTCCCGACGCCTTGGAGGCCGGTCACCAGCACATGCTGCTTCCTGCGTCGGTAGAGCACGCGGGCCAAGCGGTCATAGACGTCAGGTGTGTCAGCCCCTCGGTCCCACTCCACAGCCGGTTCAAGCTGGCCAGACAAGGCTTCGAGCGTCAGGTTGGCGGTGGGGAGCATCCGGGCGAGCATCTGCCAGGCTGCGGCCGCGTTCTCATCGACGGGCGAAGCGAAGACTTCATCCGATCCGTCGCGCCAGGCTGCATCGGTCGAGCCGATGGCGGCAGATCCAGTTCTGAATTGCGTCATCTGAAGAGTGCTTTCTGGTCGTACAGGTTGGTGTGTGAGCATCTGTCGCGTTTCAGCCCTTCAACCGCAGGTCGATATGGGAACGATTCCCAAATGAGAGCGGGACGAATCCAGGAGTGAGAGGGAGGAGAACGGGGGGACTCCAGAGTCACGACTCGGAGAGTCGTACCACATTGGCGCTCACGACTCGGAGAGTCGTGCCACACTGGCGGCGGCCTTGGATGTCGACGTGGATTGCTCGACTTCACGCCGCAGGTTGGTGTTGACCGGGTCGAGCTGAAGGCCGCTCTGCCAGGCAGCCAGCGCCTCGTTCCTGCGGCCGCTGTCGCGGAGCGCACGTCCCAGTTCCAGCCACGTGTGAACTGATTTCGGCCGCAGTTCGAGCGATGTCCGATAGCAGCGGACCGCCTCCTCATGCCGCCCGGCCCGCCGGCAGACAGTCCCCAGGTTGTGATGAACGGCCGCGTCCTCGGGCGTCAACTCCGCCAGGCGACGCAGGCCGGGCTCTGCATCCTCGGGCTCAAACGACTCGAACAGCACGCGGCAGAGCTGGTGCTGGACGTCCACGTCATCCGGTGAGTGTCGGAGCGCCAGTTCCAGTTCGCGCCGGACTCTGGCCGGGTCCTGTTCCCTGCGGGCGCGGAGCGCTGCCAGAACGTGCCCGATCGCGCGCAGGTGCTCGTCCGACTGGAGCTGCCGAATCACGCCCGCGAGTTCAGCGAGCTGGTCCTGCTGCAGCAGCACCTCTCCCAGTCCACGCCAGCCATCCCGGTAGTGCGGCTGGTCTGTGACGACCGCCCGCCATTGCTCTTCGGCCTTGTCGAACCGGCCCATGTCTTCGTACACGCGGGCCAGGTTGTGGCGCGCCTTGTAGCCGGCCAGCCCGCGGTCGATGCTCGAGAAGTGCCATGCCTCCGGTTCCGTGAGCACCCGCTGGTACAGTCGCTCGGCTTCATCAAGCCGGCCGAGGTGATGATAGAGCGCAGCCGACCGGAACAGCAGTTCCTTGTCGTCGGGGAAGAGGCCGAGCGCCCGCGCGCAGGCCGCCAGCGCCTGCTCGCGCCGGCCGAGCTCCGCCAGGGAGCCAACCAGCAGTGCGTAGGCTTTGCGGACGTGCGACTCGGCGGGCTGTGACAGCTCAATCGAGCGGCGGAGCGATTCGACGGCCTGCTCGTGGCGGCCGGCGTCGTTCAGCGTCATGCCCAGATTGAACAGCACGAATGGGTGGTCGGGCCGCTGGGTCAGATCCTTCGCCAGCAGCCGGAAGTCGCGTTTCAGTTTGCGCTGCCGTCCGGCAGGAGTGTGGTCAGCACCGGAGTGGACTACGAACAGATCGGTACGGCCCACCTCACCGCCGGCGCGGCGGAT
>JAHWKJ010000748.1 GCA_019347905.1 Planctomycetota bacterium | reverse complement strand
ACTTGGTCGCCGGTGAGCATGATCACCTTCAGGCCCATGTCGTGCAGGCTCTGGATGGCCGCCGGAGTCGTTTCCTTGATGGGGTCGCTCACCGCCAGGAGTCCCGCCAGCCGGCCGTCGGCCGCGACGAACATGACCGTGCGGCCTTGCGCCTGCAAGTCTTCCGCCGCAGTCGCTGCGTCCGTTTCCACGCCCGCCTTGTGCAGAAAGGCGGCGTTCCCCAGCAGGACGCGGCGGCCGTCGACCGTACCTTCGACGCCGCCGCCCGTCGTCGAATGGAAGCCTTCCACGCGGGGAATCTCGATGCCGCGTTCCTCTGCGCCTTGGACGATGGCCTGCGCCAAGGGATGTTCGCTCCCCCGTTCGACGGCGGCCGCCAACCGCAACAGTTCGTCCTCGCTCGTTCCGATCCGCACCACGTCCGTGAGCCGCGGCCGGCCTTCCGTCAGCGTACCCGTCTTGTCCACCGCCAGCGTGTCGATTCGCTCCAGCACTTCCAGCGTCTCGGCGTCTTTGATGAGAATGCCCTCCCGCGCGCCGCGACCGACCCCCACCATAATCGACATGGGCGTCGCCAATCCCAGCGCGCACGGGCAGGCAATGATCAGCACGGCCACCGCATTGACCAGGGCATACGCCAGCCGCGGCTCCGGTCCCCACAGCGACCAGCCGGCAAATGTCGCAATCGCCACCGCGACAACCGCCGGAACGAACCACGCCGAAACCGTATCGGCCACACGCTGAATGGGAGCGCGGCTGCGCTGGGCCTCGGCAACCATCGCCACGATCCGCGAGAGCACCGTCTCGCGACCGACACGGTCGGCCCGCATCTGAAAGGAGCCGCTCTGGTTGGTCGTCCCGCCCACGACCGCGTCACCCGGCCCTTTCTCCACCGGCAGCGGCTCGCCGCTGAGCATCGATTCATCGAGTGTGCTTGAGCCTTCCACGATCTCGCCGTCGACCGGCACGCGCTCGCCCGGTCGCACGCGCAGGACGTCGCCCTCGGCCACGTCCTCCAGCGGGATCTCCGCTTCGCGTCCGTCGCGCACGATCCTCGCCGTGGGCGGGGCGAGCGACATCAATTCGCGAATCGCGCCGCCCGTGCGCTTTCGCGCACGCAGTTCCAGCACCTGCCCCAGCAGCACGAGTGCTACGATGACGGCCGCGGCCTCAAAATACACCGGCACGTGCCCGGTTCCCGGCTCGATGAACGATTGCGGAATCGACTCCGGCGCCACGACGGCCACCGCGCTGTACAGCCACGCCGTGCCGGTGCCGATCGCAATCAACGTAAACATGTTGAGCCGCCGCCGCACGAGCGACTGCCAGCCCCGCACAAAGAAGGGCCACCCGCCCCACAGCACGACCGGCGTCGCCAGTGCAAACTGCAGCCAGTGGTTTCCCGCCGCCGACAGCCCCAGCCAGCGATTCAGCGGGATGTGCCACATGGGCGCCATCGCCAGCACCAGCACCAGGGCCCCCAGCGCCGCCGCCACCCACAGCCGCAGCGTCATCCGCGCAAGGTCCGCGTCGTCTTCCCCGTCGGCGGCCCCGCTCTCGGGCTCCAGGTCCATCCCGCAGATGGGACAGCTCCCCGGATGGTCCTGCCGAACCTCGGGATGCATCGGGCAGATGTAAACCGTCGGCCCACCGCGCGAGGAAGGCGGCCGCCGCCGCTCAACGTGCCCCAGCGCGTGCAACTCATGCACGTCCGGCCCACCCGAAGCCCCCCCCGCCGGCCCTTCACCCAGAAACTTCCGCCGGCAGTGATCGCAGCAGAAGTAATACGTCTGCCCGTCGCGCTCGGCGGAGATCGCCGTGCGCTCGTCAACAGTCATACCGCAAACAGGATCGACTGCCATGCGTTCTGCTGCCTCGTGGTTGAATATCACGCTCGGGATCATCGCGGGGTGAGCCGCAGGGCGTCAGCCCTCGGGTGGCCGGCGCTGGAGGCTTTGCGAAGCCCCGGTTTGCACCTCGCCACGGCTTCCCTTCGATGCCGCCTCGGCCGCCGCGTAGGTTATAAGACACCGGTTGGGATCGTGAAATCGTCAATTGTGGCGCCATGGACGTTCCATCCGAAGATCGCGCTGACGCCCTCCAAACAAGTCGCTGTCTGCTCGTCGGCAAAGGGCCAACCGCATTACGCGCGGCCGAACATGTCAGCTTCGGCGCCGTGGCGACGATTCACGAAGCGGCGCTGCTCGTCCCCGGCCCCATCGACCACGCATTCTTCTTCGACGTGGGGTGTTGTTGCTTCACAAGCGGCGTTTGAGTACCAGCTCCCG
>JAHWKJ010000224.1 GCA_019347905.1 Planctomycetota bacterium | reverse complement strand
GATCTCCGCCAGCCCCCGCATCTCGGCTTCGCTCGCCACGTAGCCGGTGGGGTTGGCGGGGCTGTTGGCGATGATGACTTTCGTGCGGTCGGTGACGGCGTCGCGTACGCGGTCGAGATCGATCGTAAACTCGGGATACGTGTCGATCTCCACGACGCGTCCGCCGGCCAGCGTCGTGAGGTGCTTGTACATCACGAACCACGGGTCGAACACGATCACTTCGTCGCCGGGATCGACCAGCGCGCACAGCGCCAGCATCAGCGCGCCGCTGGTGCCGCTGGAAATGAACACCCGCCGATCGCTGTGCCCGTAGGCCTCGTCGACGTGGGCCTGGATTTTGGCCGCCAGGGGCGCGATGCCCTGCGTCTGGCTGTAGGCGTTCTTTCCGCCGCGGACGGCCGCGATGAGGGCTTCCTTGACCGGTTCGGGCGTGTCGAAGTGCGGCTGCCCGATGCTGAGGTTGATGGGATCCTGCATGTTCGCCACCAGGTCGAACACCTTGCGGATGCCCGAGGCGTCGATGCGGCCCATGCGTTCGGCGATCCAGCGGCGGCTCATGTGCGGCTCGCAATGCGGGGTGGAGCGGGTTAGCGACCCATGGAGTCTTTTAACCGAGAGAGGCAGTGGACGCGAAGGTTCGGCGGGCCTTGCCGAGCCGCAGGGCATATCAACCCGAAGCGTCAGCGAGGAAGTTCGACCGTAAGGCCTTCCAGATCCCTCGCTCACGCTTCGGGTTGGTGTGCCGGCGCTTGGGCCGGTGCGCTCGATTGAAGTTGGAAGCGCGCGGCCTATAATCCGGGCTGGTTCCGCTCCGGGAGTTCCCCAGCGCAGTCATCGGGGAGTGTGTGTTGAACGTCTCGCTGCTGGCCGCTTCGACTTCGCCGGCCGAACGCTGGGTCTACGCCGGGATGCTCGCGGCGAACCTGGTTCTGGTTTCGGTGCTGGTGGGAAGGCTGGGTTCGTCGCTCGCCAAAAAGTACGTGATGTCGCTGACGGGGCTGGCCTTGTGCGGGTTCCTCGTCATCCATCTCATCGGCAACGCGATGATGCTCTTCGGGGCCGAGACGTACAACGCCTATGCCGATTCGCTGCACAAAGACGAAGCCGCGCTCAAAGTCGGCGAATTTGCGCTGCTGTTTTTGTTCGTGGCCCACATCTGGCTGGGGCTGGTGACGGCGGGGAACAACCGTGCCGCCCGCGGACGGCGCTACGACGAAGAACACGTGAAGCGGCAGGACCGCACGGCCGGCGAATTCCTCGCACCCGATTACTGGATGCTCGTCTCGGGCCTCGTCATCGGTGCTTTTCTCATTCTGCACCTGTGGGACTTCACGATCGAGGGCCGTCCGGACATCGGCTACAGCGACAAGACACCGTTCGAGAAGGCCAAAGCGATTCTGGCCGTGCCTTGGACGAAGATCGCGTACGTGGTGGGGTCGGTGTTCCTCGGCTGGCATCTCGGGCACGGCGTGGCGAGCTCGTTTCAGTCGCTGGGCATCGGCAACGCCCGCCGCAACCGCGCCATCCGCTGGGGCGGCGTCGCCTTCGCCTGGCTCGTCGCCCTGGGCTTCGGCATTTTCCCGTTGATCAGCGCCTACCTGTAAATCAGGTTTTTGACCACGGATCATACGAATGCGCACGGATGAAAAGCGCCGCATTCAATCCGTGCCATCCGCGTTATCCGTGGTAAAGATCGTGCTTTCATTCGCTTAGTCCCCTATCTTCAACGACTCCATGGCCGTCGTCGCCGCATCCCCACTCGCCGCCAAAGTTCCCGCCGGTCCCATCGCCGAGAAGTGGGACCTGCACAAGAACTCGCTGAAGCTCGTCAGCCCCACCAACCGGCGGAAGTTCGACGTGATTGTGGTGGGCACGGGGCTCGCCGGGGCTTCGGCGGCGGCTTCGCTGGCGGAACTGGGATACAACGTCAAGGCGTTCTGCATCCAGGATTCGGCCCGCCGCGCGCACAGCATCGCCGCCCAGGGCGGCATCAACGCCGCCAAGAACTACCGCAACGACAACGACAGCGTGTGGCGGCTGTTCTACGATACGGTCAAGGGCGGCGACTTCCGCAGCCGCGAAGCCAACGTCTACCGCCTGGCCCAGCTCAGCGCGAACATCATCGACCAGTGCGTGGCCCAGGGCGTGCCCTTTGCCCGCGAGTACGGTGGCATGCTGGCCAACCGCACGTTCGGCGGCGTGCTGGTCGAACGCACCTTCTACGCCCGCGGGCAAACCGGGCAGCAGCTCCTGCTGGGCGCGTACAGCGCGCTCATGCGGCAGGTCACGACCGGCAAAGTCGAGATGTATCCGCGGCGGGAGATGCTCGATCTGGTGGTGGTCGACGGCGTGGCCCGCGGCATCGTCTGCCGAAACCTCATCACTGGCGCCTTCGAGACACATGCCGCCCATGCGATCGTGTTGTGCACGGGCGGATACGGGAACGCCTTTTATCTCTCGACGAATGCGAAGGCGTGCAACGTGACCGCCGCCTGGCGCTGCTATCGCCGCGGGGCGTTTTTCGCCAATCCGTGCTACACGCAGATTCACCCCACGTGCATCCCCGTCAGTGGCAGCTACCAGTCGAAGCTCACGCTGATGAGCGAGAGCCTGCGCAACGACGGCCGCGTGTGGGTGCCGAAAGACGCGAACGACAACCGTCCTCCCAACGAGATTCCGGACGACCAGCGCGACTACTACCTGGAACGCCGCTATCCCACCTACGGCAACATGGTGCCGCGGGACGTGGCCAGCCGCGCGGCCAAGGAGCGCTGCGACGCCGGCTATGGGGTGGGCGAGAGCGGCATGGCCGTGTATCTCGACTTCCGCGACGCCATCGCCCGCGACGGGCTGGAGGTCATCAAGGCGAAGTACGGCAACCTGTTCCACATGTACGAGAAAATCACCGCCGAGAACCCCTACCAGGTGCCGATGCGGATCTACCCCGCCGTTCACTACACCATGGGCGGGCTGTGGGTGGACTACAACCTGGAGAGCACGGTTCCGGGCCTGTTCGTGCTGGGCGAAGCGAACTTCTCGGACCATGGGGCCAATCGGTTGGGGGCCAGCGCGCTGATGCAGGGCCTCGCCGACGGTTATTTCGTTGTCCCCTACACGCTGGGGGATTTCCTCGCCCGCACCGTCTTTCCCAAGGTCACGATCAATCACCCCAGCTTCAAAGAGACGCTGGTCGAGGCCCGCAACCGCGTCGAACGCATCGTGGCCGCCGGCGGAACCCGCACGGCCGACGACATTCATCGCCAACTGGGCCAAATCTTGTGGGACAAGTGCGGCATGGCCCGCAACGCCTCCGGACTGAGCGAAGCCATCGGCGAGATCCAGTCGCTGCGCGAGGAGTTCTGGGAGAACGTGAAGGTGCTCGGCACGGGCGAAGCGCTCAACCAGAACCTGGAGCACGCCGGCCGCGTGGCGGATTTCCTCGAGTTCGGCGAACTGATGTGCCGCGATGCGCTCAATCGCGAGGAGTCGTGCGGCGGCCACTTCCGGGAGGAGCACCAGACGCCCGAGGGAGAGGCCCTGCGCGACGACGAGAACTACTGCTACGTCGCCGCGTGGGAGCACCGCGGGGCGGACGAGGAAGCGGCGCTGCACACGGAGCCGTTGTCGTTCGAGTATGTCCCCCTGACGCAGCGGAGCTATAAGTGAGAGGCGCTCTTGAGCGCTCGGGCACGGCGCCGGCGCTCGTCGCGAAGAGGCAAGCATATTCGTGCGTCGCTCGAGGAATGGCGCGTGAGAATGATTGCTCGCACGACGATGCGTACTTCATCGATTCGCGGCGCCGCTTGCCTCTTCGCGGCGCACACGTCTAACACGACCCGATCGACCCAAATCGACTCATGGCGCACACGCTCAACCTGACCTTACGCATCTGGCGGCAGTCCGACCGCGACGCCCGCGGCGAGTTCCGCACCTACGACGTGCGCGGCATCTCGACGCACATGTCGTTCCTCGAAATGCTCGATGTCCTCAACGAGCAGCTCATCCAGCAGGGCGAGGAGCCGGTCGCCTTCGACCACGACTGCCGCGAAGGCATCTGCGGCCAGTGCGGCATGATGATCAACGGCCAGGCCCACGGTCCCGATCGCGAAACGACCACCTGCCAGCTTCACATGCGGCGGTTCGAGAACGGCCAGACGATTACGATTGAGCCATGGCGGGCGCGGGCGTTTCCCGTCATTCGCGACCTGGTCGTCGACCGCTCGGCGTTCGACCGCATCATCCAAGCCGGCGGCTACATCTCCGTTCGCACCGGCCAGGCCCCCGAGGCCAACACGCTCCCAGTCCCTTACGAGGACGCCGAGAAAGCACTCGACGCGGCCGCGTGCATCGGCTGCGGGGCCTGCGTCGCCCAGTGCAAGAACGCCTCGGCCATGCTGTTTACGGCGGCCAAGGTCTCGCACTTGGCGCTGCTCCCGCAGGGGCAGCCGGAGCGCCGCCGCCGCGTGGTGAACATGGTCGCCCGCATGGACAGCGAGCAGTTCGGCAACTGCACGAATACGTACGAATGCGAGGCGGCGTGCCCCGCGGGCATCTCGGTGGGCACGATCTCGCGGATGAACCGCGAGTACCTGAAGGCCCGCCTCGCCGGCGTCGAGCCCAACCTGTAGCCCGTCCAACGCGACATCGTTTAGCCGCGTCCCAACGGGACGCGCGGCGCCGCGCGTCCCGTTGGAACGCGGCTAAACGTTTCAGTTCGCGACCGCACGCGAAATGGCTCGTGGACGCATCGCGAATCGTGACCTAGGTTTCATCGGTCCATGCCTTCGGGTCCGTGGTCACGGTTCGGATCATGCGCGTGTTGAGGATGAAAGGGAATTCGACGATCGTGCCGCTCGCGACGGGCGCTGCCGTTGCGCTCGTCGCCGGGTTGCTCGCCGGACCGCTCGCCGGCGGTGCGGCGGCGGCGGCCGCGTGTGCGGCGGCATTCAGTGCCGCGGCGGCCCAGACGCGCCGCAAGGCCGCGGCCCTGGAGCGGCTGCGGCGGCCTGAGCTCCGCGCCACCACGACCGCGACGGTCGATTCCGACTGTTATTCCGAAGTGGTGGGCGAAGCCGTCCGGCAGCTCGTGCGGCTCAGCCAGGACCTGGACGCGGCCGCGGCCGAGCGGACGCGGCTCGAAGCCCGGGCCCACGTCCGCCGCCGCCGCCTCGGCCTGCTCGAATCGGCTCTCGATACCGGCGAACATCCGCTGGTCGTCACTGACGCCCGCGATCGCGTGCAGTTCGCCAATGCGGCGGCGCGGGTGTTGTTCGCGATCGACAGCGCCTCAGAAGCTGAAGAGGCCGCCACCATTGAGCTGTGTCCCACGGTCCAGCGACTGGTGTGCGAAACTCGTTCCCGCAGCGCCGCGGGCGACCGCCGCTCGATCGAGTGGGAACACGGCGATGCCGCCGACGCCTCGGCCTGGCGCGTCACTTCTACCAACGTGCAGGACGACGACGGCGAATGGCTGGGCGTCGTCACCCTCTTTCGGCGGATCGATGACGAGCGGGCCCAGAACACGCGGCACGCCGAGTTCGTGTCCTCCGTCTGTCACGAGCTGAAAACGCCGCTGTCGGGCATCCGGGCCTACACGGAGATGCTCACCGACGGCGACTTCGACGACCCGGGGCAGGCCGCCGAGATCTACGGCTTCATCGAGCAGCAGGTCGACCGGCTGACGCGGCTGATCGACAACATGCTGAACCTCGCACGCATCGAAAGCGGCGTCATCAAGGTCGAACGCGAAGACTGCGAACTGAACGACGTGCTGGCGCGCTCGTTCGAGGTCGTCCGGCAGCTTGCCGACGAGAAGGGCCTGCGGCTCGTCTCGGAACTGAGCGACCTGTACGTGGCCGTGCATCTCGACCGCGACCTGTTCGGCCAGGCGGTCATCAACCTGCTGTCGAATGCGGTCAAATACACGCCCTCGGGCGGCGAGGTGCGGCTGAAAAGCCGCATGCTCGAAGGCTGGGCGGAGATCGAAGTCCGCGACACGGGGCTGGGCATCCCCGAGGAGTCGCTGCCGCGGCTGTTCGAGCGGTTCTACCGCGTGCCGGAAAACAAGACGGCCGCCGCGGGTACGGGACTGGGACTCGCGCTCGTGCACTCGATCGTCACGGAATTGCACAACGGCTCGCTCCGCGTCGAATCGAAGGTGGGCGAAGGCTCGGCGTTCACGATCTCGATCCCGCTCGGCCACCGCAGCGCGTCCCGCCGCAAGGAACGACCCGCGCTTGCAGCGAAATGACGAAGCGCGTTTATGTTTAGCCGCGTCCCAACGGGACGCGCGGCGCCATGCGTCCCGTTGGGGACGCGGCTAAACGCTCGTCACACCCGCCGCCCGATTATTTGGCCCCAATCGCGAACAGCGTGTTCTTGTTCGAGATGAACAGCGTGTCGTTCGCCACGACCGGCGTCGAGTACACGGAGTTCTCCATGTTCAGCTCGCCGATGATCTTCATGTCTTCGGACAGTTCGAAGATCGTAATGTCGCCGTCCTCGTCGCCGATGTAGACCTTGCCCTCGACGATCAGCGGTGAGCCCCAGGCGGCGGCGAACATGTCGTAGGTCCAGTGCACGACCGGCTTGCCGTCGGTGTGCTGCTTCGCGTCGAGGCAGTGGAACAATCCGCTGAAATCGGCGATGTACAACAGGTCGTTCTTGATCGCCACAGTGCCGCACGAGCGGTGCAGCGTCTCCTCGAAGTCGAACTTGCTGTCGCTGTTGGCGTCGAACTTGTCGTAGTGCCAGACCATGGCCGAGTCGGGATTCGGCACGGCTTTTTCGCCGGCGGAAGGATCGATCGCCTGCAGGCGGCGGTGAGGAATGGGCTTACCGTCGGCCCCCACGGCCAGGGTGGGGCTGACGTCGCCGCCGTCGAGCTTCTTCGTGGGGTCGATGCACCACAGGTGCCCGTCGCCTTCGCCGTGCTCGGGATCCTGTCCGACGGCGACGTACACCAGACCGTCATAGACCACCGGCGTGGCGATGATGTTATTCCGCGTACCGCGTCCGCCGAGAATCCACTTCGTTTCCTTCGGATTGCAATCGAACTTCCACAGCAGCTTGGAGCCGCCCTTGCCGTCGCCCTGCGGATCGAAGCTGCGGAGCCAGCCGTCTCCGCCGGCAAACAAGGCCTGCGACTGCCCGCCCAGCACGGCATACGTGGGCGAGGACCACTGCCCGTGCAGAATGTTGGTGCCGGGTGAATTGTCCGTCCACAGCAGCTTGCCCGTGTTGCGGTCGAGTGCCAGGAAACTGGGGGCGTTGGGCGAGGGAAGATTGATGTGCCCGGCGTCCACTCCGTTGGACGTGTTGACCAGCAGCACGTCGCCGGCGCACACCACCGAGCAACTGCACATGTTGTGCTGGAACGTGCCCAGTTCGCCCATCATATCGAACAGCCAGATGACGTCGGCGTCGTCCTTCGAAGCGAGCGGCTCCGACGTGTAGGCGCCGTCGTTCTCGTCGTCGTGGAACCCTTCGGTGTCGAGGCACAGCACTTCGCCCCGGCTGGAGACGTACCACAGCCGCTCGCCGTCGACGTAAGGCGCATCGCAGATGCCCTGCAGCGGCCAGTCGACCACGCGTCCCGCGGCGAGCTTGCGGTTGGAGTGCTGCCACAGGAACTTGCCGGTCTTCTCGTCGAAGCACAACAGGCAGCCGAGGTCGACGCTGGGCGGAAAGGCCTTCACGTATCCGTGAGCGTTGTTCGTGCCGACGTAGACCTTGCCGTTCGCGACCACGGGATTGCCGTAGGTCTGCGAGCCGAGCGGAGCGGCCCACTTGATGTTCTCGCCGCTCTCGACGTCCCATTCGGTGGGAATATTCTTGCCTTCGGGCGTGTTATTGCGGCTGGGCCAGCCGCCCCACATGGGCCAGTCGTGCTGGCCGACGTCCATTTTCGAGATGGCTTCCAGGGCCGCGGCGGTGGGATCGTACTTTTTTTCCTGCGACCCGGCCGGCAACAGACGAATCGCGAACACGCTGACGGCGATCGCCGACAGGGCGAAAACCAGCAACTTACGCATCGAGTTCATCGAGCGGATTTCCTTTTCGGCAGTTCTGGGCGGACGGAGGACGGGAATCGTCGGTGGGCGGGGCGGCGGGTCATGAGCCCCGCTGCGCGGGGCAAGGGCTTCCGACGTCCCGGCCTTCACTATGCCGCATCGCCCGCGCATACGTCAACTCCGCGAACTGGCGGCAACCGCGCCGCCGATTGCGGCCCAGCGGGCAAATCCCCGCGGTTCCCGTATTGAACGAGCCGCGGATGCGCGCCAAAATACGACAACCGGAGAGATGACAGAGTGGCCGATTGTGCGGCACTGGAAATGCCGTGTCCTCCGAAAGGGGGACCGGGGGTTCGAATCCCCCTCTCTCCGCTCTTCCTGCTGCCCGCGAGTCCGGCGATGTCGAATCGCAGGCGTCAGCCTCGAGCGGGGCGCGTCAGGTTTTCTTGCGCCCTTTGCCTTTGGCGCTCGCATCGCTGGTACGGCGGGCGGCGGCAGTCTTTTTGCGTCCGGTGGCGGGCTGCTTCGACGCGGGCTTTCGCCCAGTGGCCGCTTTCTTGCTCGCGGCGGCCTTTCTGGCGGTCGACTGTTTCTTCGCCGTGGCCTTGCGGGCGGGCGTCTTTGCGGAGGACGCCTGCTTTCGAGCAGTCCTGCCTTTGGCGGGTGACGAGGACGCTGCCGGGGCCTCGAGGTCGATGCCGAACATCGCCGACAGGTCTTCGCCGTCGAAGGCAGCGCCGGCTGACGAGCCGAGGGCGGCGTCGAGGTTGCCGCTGTCGACGGCGTGGCCGATCAGTTCGAGGTGGTCGACGCCCCGCAACTGGAACAGCATTTCGGGCGCGGTGTCGAGCCGCGCGCCCACGCCGTACAGCACCGCCGCCACGTGCTTGCAGAGCGTGGCCCAGTCGGGGCAACTGCATTTCATGCCGATCTCGGCCGGCCGCGGAAACAGGCCGTCCTTCTGCCGCGTCAGACGCTGCATGACGCCCTGCGAAAAGCGGCCCTGCAGCAGGTCCATCAGCGAGTCGATCGAGCGGGAGCACTCTCCGCGGATCGTCTTCCATTCGCGCGCGGCCAGGGTGGCGATCTCGATGTCGACCTTGTAGAGGTCGGACCCGCTGACGAGGGCCTTCACCTGGCCGCTGGAGATCGCAAGGTCGATCACCGAGCCGTTACGCACATAGGTGCGGCCGCGCGGCAGACGGTTCTCGAAGTCGCTGTAGCTTTCGAGATTATCGCACCACGCCTGGCCCCAGAAGGTGGCGGCGATCTTGCGGCCGGAGATCTGCACGGGTGCGAGCGGCCGGCCGTTTTTGGCCATTTTCTCGGCCCGTTTGCGGGCCTGCGCGCGACGCTTGGCGACAGGGACGTACGGCTTCCACCGAAACCAGGACATGAAATCCTCCTTGATGCATCGGCCCGGAG
>JAHWKJ010000747.1 GCA_019347905.1 Planctomycetota bacterium | reverse complement strand
GCGGTCGAGCACGATGTGCCCGTCGAGCAGCGCCCGGGCGGCGTCGCTGATCGGCTCTTCGAGATCGTCGCCGTCGACCAGCACCGTCACAAAACCCGTGATGCTGCCCCGCGAGGAGTTCCCGAGCTGCTCCAGCGTCTCGGCCATCAACTGGAAGACCGAGGGTGTATATCCCCGCGAGCTGGGCGGCTCGCCGATCGACAGGCCGAGTTCCCGCTGCGCCATAGCGAGCCGCGTCAGGCTGTCGAGCAGAAACAGCACGTTTCGCCCCTGCTGGCGGAAGCTGTCTGCGATCGAGATCGCCGTTTCGATAGAGCGTTTGCGCATCAGGGGCTGCTGCTCGCAGGTGGACATGACCACCACGCTGCGCCGCAGGCCTTCGGGACCCAGGCAATCCTCGATGAACGGCCGCAATTCGACGCCGCGCTCGCCCACCAGAGCAATGACGCTCACCTCGGCGTCGGAGGCCTTGGCGATCTGCCCCAGGAGAGTGCTTTTGCCGACCCCGCTGCCCGAGAAGATGCCCACCCGCTGCCCCCGACCGCAGGTCAAAAGGCCATCGATGGCTTTCTGCCCGGTGGTGAAGCGCTGGTCGATCCGCTGGCGGTCGATGGCCGCGGGAGGCCGCCGCCGCACTTCTTCCATTCGCATGCTCTTCAGCGGTCCCAGGTCGTCGACGGGCCGGCCCAGCCCGTCGAGAATGCGCCCCAGCACGCCCTCCCCCACGGGAACGTGGCGGCGGCGGCGGCTGCGAACGACCGTCATGCCGGCCTGCACGTCCTCGGCCCGCTCGTAGGGCTGGATCTGCGCCTGGCCGTCCACAAACCGAATGACCTCGGCCGGTATCCGCCGCCCGCCCTGGCCAATGATCTCGCACTGATCGCCCACCGCCGTAGGTAACCGGCAGGCATAGCCATTGCCGACGAATCGCAGCTTCCCCTCGATGTGGAAGCCGTCGTACGACTCGATTTCGCGGCTGAGTTGTTCGAGCCTGGTGGCGAGCATCTCTTATTCAGATACCAATAAGTGCTGCCGAATGTCTTCCAACTGGTCCTGCAGGAACGAGGCGACGCTGACGTCGCCTGCCGAGGCTTTGCAGTCGCCGCGCGACAGCGAGTCGTCCGCGACCAATTCCACCCGGCGGTTGTCGTCGAACAGCCGCTCGTTTTCGCCCAGGCGGCGCTCCAGCAGGGCCAGGTCGCCGGGGTGCAGCCGCACGCTGACCTTGCCGGTGGCTTCCAGACGCTGCACCACGTTTTGAATCAGCCGCTCGACGGGGTAGTCGTCCGCCTGGATGCGGTCGTGAAGCAGCCGCGAGGCGATCGCGACGGCGAGATCCGTGGTCGCGGTCCGCAATTCCTCGATGACGCCGTGAAACTCTTCGTGCAGGCTGTCGACCGCCTGCGTCATGGCCCGCGTCGCCTGCTGGACGGCTGCGTTTTCCTCGTGCCACTGCTCGATCAGCCGGTCGCGCTCCTCGCGCAGCCGCTGTTCGGCCTCGTCGGCGTCTTCGGGGTTGTCGGCTGTCGTCTGGGCGGCCTGCTCCTCGGCGACGGCGACGGCGGCCGCCATCTCGGCCAAACGCGACTCCAGTGTATTCCGCTCGCGGTCCTCGTGCTGGAGCCGTTGCAGGAGCGAGTCGCGTTCGCGGCGAAGTCCCTCGACCTCTTCTTCCAATTCGACTTCCCGCTCGCTCGGACCGGATGGCTCGGGCAGCGGCGCTTCGTCCTCGACGTCGGCTTCCTCGCGGCCGTACACGGGCACGTCCACGGCGAAACCGGGATCGAACCACGTCACCGGCTCGGGCGGCAGCGGCTCGTCGGGGTCGGCGAGCACCGCGTCGACCAGCGGAGCATGAAGGTGTAGATCAACTTCCACGAGCGTTTGTTCCTGCCTGCTTTGCCCAAAAAAAGGGGACAGTCCCCTTCATCTTGTGCCTTTGCCCGTTCGCGAATCACCAGTGGTAGGGGGACAGTCCCCTTTTTGGGCAAAGCCCCGGCTCAGGCGCCGCGCCTCATCCGGCGGCTGACACCCGATGCGGTGATTCTCCTAATGCTCCCGACGCATCACCGGGAACGCCCTCAGTTTCCGCAAGGCTGCACCGTCTTCGCCGCTGAAGTCGCACGGATGTTCCGCAAGCAGCGCGGAAAGCGGAGGCGGTGTGCCAATCCTTTTATATTACGCCGGTTATACCAGCCGCGTTGACTGCCACACAATGAAAAACGCCCAACGTGTCCTTCCGATGTTCAGCCGTCGCTGGCACAACCGTCACGATTTCCCCGACTCCTTCG
>JAHWKJ010000223.1 GCA_019347905.1 Planctomycetota bacterium | reverse complement strand
GAGCTGGCCCGACTTCAAAATCACCAACGATCCCCGCGTGACGCGCATCGGGCGAATTTTGCGCCGCACGAGCCTCGACGAACTGCCGCAATTGTTCAACGTGCTCCGCGGCGAGATGAGCCTCGTCGGTCCGCGGCCGACGTCGTTTGACGCCTCGACGTACACGCTGCCGCAGACCGAGCGGCTGGAAGTGCTGCCCGGCATCACGGGCCTGTGGCAGGTGAGCGGCCGCAGCGACATCGATTTCGAAGGACGACTGGCGCTCGACCTGGAGTACATCCGGCGGCGCGGTTTCTGGTTCGACCTGCAAATCCTGTGGAAGACCGCGGTGGCCGTGTTCAGCCGCCGCGGCGCGTACTGAGCATGACTCTGCGAGTTTCCCTCGCGGCCCTCTGCGGCTGGCTGTGTGTGCTCTCGAACGTTGAGCGGCTGCACGAGCCGCTCAACGTGGCGTCGTTTGTGTACGTCTACGTGGCGGTCGTGGCTGTCTCGATCGCGCTCGTTCCCATGTTGAGCCGCTGCTCGGCGCTCACGATCGCCGTGGTCCTGCTGGCGGCGTTGGTCGGGTTGAAGGCGGCCTTCGGCCGGGACATTGTCGGCCCGCATTTGCCGCTGACGGTGACCGAAGCGGTGGGCGTACTCATCACGTGGGCGCTGGCGCGGCAGGTGTCGCTGAGGCTCTCGGGTCTGGAGGAAGCGGCCGTCGGTGCGCTGGTCCCCCCGTCGTCGCGCGCAGTCGTGCCGTTCGACAGCGGACAGGAGCAGATTTACCGCGAGGTGCACCGCGCCCGCCGCTTCGATCGCCCGCTGTCGATTATCGCGCTCGCGCCCTCGGCCACGCACGGTCCGGTGGCGGAGCGCATCGTCGAGCACTTGAGACGGCGGCTGGCGGCGGAATTCGTGTATGCGCGGATGCTTGACGAACTGGCTCGCCGCACCAGCCCCTGCGACCTGATCACCCGCCGCAATGGGCATCTCGTCGTGCTGTTGCCGGAGGTCGACGGCGCGGCCGCCGACGTGCTGGCCGAGGATCTCCGGCGTTCGCTGTCGGGGGCGCTGGACATGGAGGTGTATGCCGGCCGGGCGAGCTTCCCGGATGAAGAGATCACGCTGGCCGGACTTCTGGAGCGGGCCGAGGCGCGGATGTGGAACGGCTCCGTGGTGTCGCGTCCCGCCGCTTCGAGCGGCTCCGCCGCGGTCGTTGGGCCCCAGAGTCCCCCGGATAGCCAGATCGCCGTGGACACCGATGCAGGGCGTGACACGGTTGAAGCCTCCGATGACGAGACACTCGTGCTGTGACCTTTGCCCCAGAGAGTTCGCCGTGACGGCCGCCGTCGAATTGTGGGACCGCGTGCTCGAGGCGTTCGAGAACGAACGCATCCTGTGGTTCGCGCTGCGCGACGGTGAAGCGCCGCGCCGGGGCGGCGACGATGTCGAAGTGGATCTGCTGGTGGCGCCGGCCGACATGGCACGGGCGGGCGAGGTGCTGGAGCGACTGGGCTTCGTCGAGCTGCGGCGCTGGGGTTACCGGCCGCATCGCTTTTTCGTCGCCTACGACGCTGGCGGCGACCGTTGGCTCAAACTCGACTGCGTGACGGAGATCGCCTTCGGACGGGCCGTGCACGCGCTGCGAACCGACCTGGCCACCGGTTGCCTGGAGCGCCGCCGGCGCATCGGCCGCGTGTGGTATCCAAGCCCATTCGATGAACTGTTGATGCTTGCGTTGCACGTGATCGTCGACGTTCGGCGGTTTTCGGAGGAACGGCGGCGTCAGCTTCTGGAACTGGCCGGGCAGTTGACGCGGGCCGATCTCGACGACGAGCGGAACAAAGCGGCGGCCGAACGCTGCTTCGGGCCCGCGACAACGCCCGCCGACTTGCCGCGGCTGCTGGCCGATGGCCGCTGGGAGGAGTTGCTGTCCCAGCGTCCGGCGATCGTGCGGCGGCTGGCGGCGGGGCGGCAGTTCGCGATTGCGTGGAGCCGGGTGCGTGACGGAGCCTTGCGCAAGTTGAGCCGACTGGTGTCGATGTTCCGCCCCGAAGCAGTGTCCGTCGCCCTCCTGGCACCTGACGGGGCCGGCAAATCGACCATCGCAGCGGCACTCGCGTCGTCGTTCTTCTTCCCTGTCCGAGCGGTTTACATGGGGCTGTACCAGCGCGGCCGCTCACGTGGATTTCGCGCGACGCGGGGGCTGGGGCTGGCGGGGCGGCTCTCGCGGCAGTGGCTGCGGTGGCTGGTCGCGCGGTTTCACCTCGGTCGCGGCCGCTTCGTGGTGTTCGACCGCTACGGATACGACCTGCTGCTGCCGAACGCGCAGCACCACCGGCTCCGTTCGCGGCTGCGCCGGTGGTTGCTCGGCCGGTCCTGCCCGGCTCCGGATCTGGTGCTGGTGCTCGACGCTCCCGGCGCGCTGTTGTTCGAGCGCAAGGGCGAACAAACCGCCGCGGCCCTCGAACGGCAGCGCCAGGAGTATCGCGCGCTGTGCGAGCATCTGCCGCAGGCACGGCTGATCGACGCCGCGGCGCCGCTCGATGACGTGCGGCGCGCCGTGACGGTGCAGCTTTGGGAGCGCTTCGCCCAGCGGAACCGCGGCCGGAGGGCGAAGCCATGAACACTCCGACGGCGACCGCTCCCTCGCCTGGGGCCGCGCTGGCTTCGCGGACCATTCCGCGGCGATCGACGTCCCGCCGCGGCGATGCGCGGCCGAAGGTGGCTTACATCGTCTCGCGATTTCCGACACTGACGGAGACGTTCGTACTCTCCGAGATCCTGGCCGTCGAAGAGGCCGGCGTCGGGGTCGAGATTTATCCGCTGCGGGGGCGGCGGGCCGCCAGCAGCGGCTCGGGAGCGTCCTTTCTTCGCAAAGTCCTCGACCTCTTCCGCCGGGCGAGGGGCGAAAAGCCAATGCACGCCGAAGCGACGCCGCTGGTTCGCCGCGCTCACTATCATCCGCTCGTTTCGTGGAGCGTGCTGCTCGCGAACGTGCGGCTTCTGGCGTGTCACCCGCTGCTTTATCTGTCGGCCCTGTGGGCCCTCGTGCGGGGCACGTGGGGCAGCCCCAAGCTCTGCGCCGGGGGACTGGCGCTGTTTCCGAAGGCCGTGTGGCTTTCCGGGCGGCTGCGCCGCGAGGGCATCCGGCACGTGCACGCCCACTTTGCCACGCATCCGGCCGCCGCGGCCTTCCTCGTCCATCGGCTGGCCGGCATCGGCTACAGTTTCACGGCGCACGGCAGCGACATCCACGTGGATCGGCACATGCTCCGCGAGAAGGTTCGCGCGGCCGACCGCGTGTTTGCCATCTCGCTGTACAACCGCCGCGTCATTGCCGATGCATGCGCCCCGGACAGCGCGTCCCGCGTCGAGGTGGTGCACTGCGGCGTCGACACGTCGCTGTTCCGATTCGAATCCAGGCAGCGGGGGTGCGAGGCCGAGGCGGTTTCGCGGCCGCCCAGAGGCGGTCCGAAAAAGGGGTCTGACCCCCTACGGGCAGGGGGCGCGGAAACGTCCAGAGACTACCAGAAGGGGTCTGACCCCTTTTTCGGACAGCCCCTCAGGCTGTTGTGCATCGGCACGCTGTACGAGGTCAAGGGGCAGCGGTGGTTGATCGAAGCCTGCCGGCTGCTGCGGGACCAGGGCGTGGCGTTCGAGTGCCGGCTGGTGGGTGAAGGTCCCGATCGGGCGGCGCTGGAGAGCCAGATTGCCGCTGCCGGGCTGGGCGAGCGCGTGCATCTGTTGGGGGCGCGACTGCGCGACGAGGTGGCGGCGTTGCTGCGGGAGTCGGATGCGCTGATTGCGCCGAGCGTGCCGACCGCCGAGGGCCGCCGCGAGGGCATCCCGGTGGTGTTGATGGAGGCGATGGCTTCCGGGGTCCCGGTGGTGGCCAGCCGCCTTTCCGGAATTCCGGAACTGGTCGTGGACGGAGAGACGGGGCTGCTCGCGCCGTCCCGCGACGCGCAGGCGCTGGCCGCTTCCATCCGCCGGCTGCGCGAGGAGCCGGGTCTGGCGGAGCGGTTGCGTGTCGCGGCGCGGGCGAAAGTCGAAGCCGAGTTTGACGTGAAGCACAACGCGGCGGTGCTGGCGGACTACTTCGCCGGCCGCTGCATCGATGCGCTTCCAGCGCCGGCTGCGGAGACAGCCGCCCATTCGCAACCGATGGATTCCGAACTCCAGCCCTGGGGGCAGGTCTCGTGAACGCAGCAGCCCTCCGCCCGATCGCCGAGTTCGCGTTCTTCATCTGTGCGGTGCTGATCGTCTACACGTACGTCCTGTTTCCGGCACTCGTCTTGTTGTGGAGCGTGGTGCGGCGACGACGATTCGTGCGCGGCGACGAGATTCCCAGCGTCAGCCTGATCATCGTCGGCTACAACGAGGCCGGTGCCATTGGCGAGCGGATCGAGAACGCGCTGGCCCTCGAGTTTCCGCGCGATCGGCTGGAAGTGATCGTGGCCTCCGACGGATCGACCGACGCGATGGTCCAGATCGCCCGCCGCTTCGAGCCGCAGGGCGTGCGGGTGCTCGAATGTCCGCGGCGCGGAAAGCATGCGGCGCTCAACGACGCCGTGGACATGGCCTCAGGCGAGATCCTCGCGTTCTCCGACGCCCACAGCCACTTCGCTCCCGATGCGCTGGCGACGCTGGTGCGGCCTTTCGCCGATCCCGAGGTCGGCTGCGTGGCCGGCAACCGCGTGTACATGAAGAGGCATCGAGCCGCACAGCCGCGCCGGACGGCGGGTCAGGCCGCAACGGAATCGTCCGCGGCTCGTCCGGAGGCCGGCACGGCGGCGGGTGAGCGATTGTACTGGAGCTTCGATCGCATTTTGAAACTGGCGGAAACCTTCACCGGCAGCGCCATTTCGGCCTCGGGAGCGATCTACGCCCTGCGGCGCACACTCTTCCGGCCTGTGCCTCCGGGTGTGACCGACGATTTCATCACCTCGACCCAGGTGGTCGCGCAGGGCTATCGGCTGGTGTTCGAGCCGACGGCGGTGGCGTTCGAAATCGTGGACGGCTCCAGCCGGCACGAGTTCGCGCGCAAGGTGCGGGTGATCACCCGCGGACTGCGGGGCGTGCTGACGATGCGGCGGCTGCTGAACCCCTTCCGCTATGGGTTCTATTCGCTCGAACTGTTGTCTCACAAGGTGCTGCGGCGGCTGATGGTTTTTCCGCTCTGTGGCCTGTTGGCCAGTTCCGCACTGTTGTGGCCTGCGGGGACGTTTTATCGCGCGGTCGCGGTCGCACAACTGGCGGGGTGGCTTATCGCCTCCATGGGGCTGTGGCTGTCGAAGACGCGCGCCGGCCGCCTGCGGCTGCTGGCCCTGCCGGCGTACTTTCTGCTGGTGAACGCCGCCTCGTTCCTGGCGGCTGTCAACGTGGCGCGTGGTCGAAGTTTTGTGGTGTGGGATCCGGGCCGGACGCAGTCCGGGCGAGTCGAACGAAAGCTGGCGACATGAAGACGAACCGCATCCTCTCGCGCGAGCAGGCGCAGTCGCTCGACCTCGATGAGCGCGTGGCGCTGGAAGCACGCGTCACCGACCGGTTGGTGGCCGAGAACGCGCGGCCGCCCCAGATCGGTCCCGACTGGACGATCGACGACTACACCAACCGCGCACTGTGGCTGCGGCGGCTGCACGACTGGTTCGGGCCGCTCGAAGGCCGCAGCATTCTCGATCTGGGCTGCGGTCACAATCCCACGCCGCTGTACTTCGCGCTGGCGGGGGCGCGACGGGTGGCGGCCTGCGACGTGTCGCCCAAGGCGCTGGCATGCGTGGCCGCCGTGGCCAGCGAGTTCAAGGTGACCGACCGGGTGTCGATCCACCAGACGCCGGCCGAGCGCTTGCCGTTCGACGACGCGTCGTTCGACCTGGTGCATGGCCTGGGCGTGTTGCATCACCTCGACCTGGAGCGGGCGGCGCCGGAAATCGCCCGCGTGCTGAAGCCGGGCGGGCGCGGCGGCTTCGTCGATCCCCTGGGGCACAACCTCCTGCTGGAATTCGCGCGGGATTATCTGCCCTACCGCTGGAAGCATTCGGTCAAAGGGACCGATCGGCCGCTGCGCTATGCGGACATCCGCCGCTTCGGGCGGCACTTCGATTCCTGCCACTGGGAGGGCATGGGCTTCCTCTGGATTCCGGTGGCCTGGATGTTCGGGCGCGGCCGTTCGCGGATGACGCGGATGGCCGATGCCGTCGATACGTGTCTGCTGAGCGTCTTGCCCTTTCTGCGCCGCTACTGTCGGTGCGTCGTCACCTGTGTCGAAAAGGCGCCGGCAGACCCCCCCTGGCCCCCCCTTACTAAGGGGGGGAGTGGGGAGGGTCGGCCCGCGGGAGAGACGGAATGAGTTCTGCCCCCGTGGAGACTGCCAGCGCTGTCCGCTACACCGGCCGCCGGGCGATGCTGCTCGTGGCGCCGCTGGCGATCGGCGCCGTGGCGGTCGCGGTCACGGCGGCCCTCCAGGAGCAGCCCTGGCTGGTGCTGGGCCTGGCCGCGGCGCTGGCGGCGGCCGTCTGCATCGCGCGGCGGCCGGTCCTCGCCACATTTCTGTTCTTCGCCATTCTGTACTCGAATGCGGCGACGGTGGCGGTCCAGGTGCACGGCCTGCCGTTCCCCGTGGCCGCCGGTGTCGCCGTGCTGCTTGGCGTGCCGCTGTATCGGCACGTCGTGCTGGGCCACGGGGGCTTCGTCATCGACCGCGTGTTCCTGCTGATGCTGGTCTTCGCGGTGCTGCAGATCGTGGGGGTGACGATCGCGGTGGATCCCGTGCGGTCGATGCAAAGAGTGGTCACGCACCTGCTGGAGGGGCTGTGCCTGTATGCCCTCGTTTTGAATGCCGTCCGCACGACCACGGAGCTCCGCACCACGGTGTTCGCCTTTCTGGCGGCCGGCGTGCTGATGGGAAGCGTTCCCCTCTGGCAGCAGATGACGGGCACGCAAGACCACAGCTATGGCGGCTTCGGACAACGCAGCGCCGGTGAATTCAAGGCGGAAGTTACCAACTCGCCCAGCGCGCAGATGCAGGCACGGTTCTCCGGCAGTCTCGACGAATACAACCGTTTCGCACTGGTGATGCTCGCGCTGGTCCCCGCGGCGCTGATTGTGGCCCAAAGCGGCCGCTCGCGCGTCGAACGCTGGCTGGCACTGGCGGCGGTGCCGGTGATCGTCGGCGGTGGCGCGATGGCCTTTTCACGCGGCGCTGCGGTGGGGCTCGCGGCCATACTGCTGCTGATGCTCGCGATGCGGCTGCTGAGCCTGGTCCACGTCGGTCTGTTCGCCGTGGGGCTGGTGGCGCTGGTGATCGCCGTTCCCGGGCTCGGCACCCGGATCGCGAAGTTGGAGGGACTCTGGACGATGATGTCGGGCGAAACCGCCGTGGGACAGCCGCGGCCCGACTCCTCGCTGCGGAACCGTTCGCACGAATTGCAGTCGGCCTGGATCATTTTCAAGCAGCACCCCATTCTCGGCGTCGGTCCCGGAATGTATCGGGAGCATCATCCGGATTCGATCGCCTGGATCGGCGGAACGGTGCGGGCCGTGCCGCGGCAGCCGCACAACCTGTACCTGGGTCTGGCCGCCAACCACGGGATCCTGGGGCTGGGATGTTTCCTGGCGATCATCGGGGTGACGATGCGGGGGCTGATGCGGGTGCGCCGCCGCTGGCGCGACGCCGACCCGGAACTGGCGAACCTGGCGGCCATTTTTCTCCTGGCGCTGGTGGCCCACCTGGTGTGCGGCATCGCGCTGCATCTTTCTTACGAACGTTACCTGTGGGTGATTGTGGCGCTGTCGGGGGCCACCGTGCTGATTTCGGAGACTCGCGCAAGGACGGTACACGAGCCAATTGCGGAGCCATAGGATGTCTCACGCGTCGACAAACACTGTGGCCCGTGCGAATGCCGACCGCGGCGATTCCATGGAGAGGGTCGACTTCGATCTGCACGGAATCGTCGGCGTTCGCCTCCTCGACGCGACGCCGCGCGATGCCGAGACGGTGGCGAGCCAACTGGGGCTGCCGCGCGGCCGCCTCGACCGACGGCCGGAGATCACGATCCGCTTCGTCGCCGAGTCTTCGGTCGCAGGCCCACTGCGGTTGATCGGCGTGGACGAAGCGGCTTTCGACGACGGCGGTTTCCTGATTCTACGGGGGCCCCGCAAAAGCCCCGTGGCGGTGCGGATTCCCTTCGAGCAGATCGGCGGCCCCAACTGCGAAATCGTCTGCCGCCGCGGCGCGCCGGGCATCCCGCTGTTGATACCGATCATCAATGCCGGGGCGCTCTCTCGCGGCTATCTGCCGTTGCACGCGTCGGCTTTCGAGTGGCAGGGGCGGGGTGTCGTCGTCACCGGCTGGTCGAAGGGCGGCAAGACGGAGACGCTGCTGGCTTTCGCTTCGCGCGGCGCCCGCTACGTGGGCGACGAGTGGGTCTATCTCGATCCCCATCGCGGCCGCGCGTGGGGGATTCCCGAACCGGTCACGCTCTGGCGCTGGCATCTCGCGCAGTTGCCGCACGTCCGTCGCCGCATCGGCTGGAAGCGGCGGCTGCGGCTGGGACTATTCGCGGCGGTTGCCCGGGCGGCGGAGCGGGCGGTCCAGTCGCGGCTGGCTGCGAAGGTGCTGCCGGTCGATCTCTTGCGTCGGTCGCTTCCGGCCCTGCAGCGCCAACTGTGCGTCAACGTCGCGCCGGAACAGTTGTTCGACACCGGCCCGCCGGCCCTCGACCCTCGACCCTCGACCCTCGACCACCATGCGATGCCCGTCGACCGGATCGTCTTCACGGGCAGCCACGCGGACGAGGGGATCGCCGTCAGGCCCATCGCTGGCAGCGCCGTAGCCGAGCGAATGGCGTTCTCCCTGGCCGAGGAGCGCTTGCCGCTGATGTCGTCGTACCGCCGGTTCCGTTTCGCGTTTCCGCGGCGTGCGAATTCGTTCCTCGACCGCATCGATGAGGTCGAGCGCGCGCTGCTGCAGCAGGCGCTGGGCGGCCGCGATGCCCTGGAGCTGCTGCATCCCTACCCGGTGTCGATTCCCGCGTTGTTCGATTGCCTGGCGCCGCACCTCGAAGACGAGTTCGAATCCAGCGCGTCGCCACAAGCGGCGCCATTGCCAACCGCACGCGCTGTGTGCCTGACCTCATGACCGCCGTCACGACGCCCGCATCGCCGGTCTCCCCGACGCCAACCGTGGCCTCCGCCGCGGCACGGACCGGAGCCTCGCGCGCGTCGATCCGCGGGTCCAGCCTGCTGCTGGCGGGACAAGGTGTCTCGAAGCTGGCCAACTTCGCCGCGCACGTGCTGATCGTGCGCGTGCTGTCGCAGTCGTCCTTCGGCGCCTTCGCCTATGCGCTGGCGCTCGCGCAGCTCGGCGCGCGCCTGGCAGATTTCGGCCTGCACCGGGCGGTGTCGCGCTTTGTGCCCATCGACCTGGAGCAGGAGCGTTTCGGCCGCGCCGCCGGTACGGTC
>JAHWKJ010000746.1 GCA_019347905.1 Planctomycetota bacterium | reverse complement strand
TACTGACTGCTCACCGAGGTGCGGGCATGAGTATTCGATACGCCTGCGAGGGCTGCGGCGCCTCGCTCAAAATTGAGGAAAAGCTGGCCGGCACTGAAGGCCATTGTCCCAAGTGCCATGCCAGCTTCACCGTCCCGCAGCCGAATGACGCGACGGACCGCGACACCGCCGAACTCGAACTCGGACGTGAAACGGTCGTCGCCGATGCTGCCGCGGCAGACTCCTCGCAGGCCGAAACCGCTTCAGCCGCCAAAGGCGCCAAGCGGCGTTCGCTGAAGAAAGCGGCGGCGCACTCCAGCGGCGGAAGCGCCGCCGACGTCGCCGGTGTGGCGGTCGCAGCAAACGATGGCTCGGCCAGCGACGAAGATCTGGCCGCGTCTTTCCTGTCCGACGACCCGCCCCCGCCGCCGGTCGAGACGCCGCGCGACCAGCCCATCCGCTACACCTGCACCGAATGCGGCTCGCAGCTCAAGATCAAGGTCGAACTGGCAGGAACGAAGGGACGTTGTCCGAAGTGCCAGACCCGGTTCATCGTGCCCACGCCGGAGGCTCCCGGCGCCGAGGCGACGGCCCCGTCGGCGGACGCGGAGCCGAAAGACGACCCGGCCGACGCCCCGCGCGAGCTGTATTCTTCGCGCGGCCGGTCCGCTGCGTCTTCTCAGTCGCGGCCCGGGTCGGCGTCGGACATCGCCACGTCCTTCCTGAAGCACAATGCCCGCGTCGATTCGGAAGCGAAGAGCACGGCGGAGCCGCCGCCTCGCCCCGAAGACAGAGACAAGATCGACTGGGCCGCGACGGCCGGCTACTTCGCGCGGACGGCGCTGCCGGCGATCGCGGCCATCGTCGTGGTGTGCGCGGGTTTCTACTGGCTGTCTTCCATGGTCTTCAAGGGCAGTCCCGAGCGGCCGCCGCTGGGTTACGTGGAGGGCACCGTCACGCTGGATGACAAGCCTCTCGCCGGTGCACTGATCACCTTCCGCCCCACCATGGACGAAGTGGACGGCGTGAAGACGGCGGAATCCGTCGGGCGCACCGACAAAGACGGCTTTTACACACTGAACTACGTGCAGGACGTGGACGGCGCTGCGGTCGGCGAGCACCGCGTCGAAATCAACGCCACTGATCCCGAAACCGGGGCCGAGCTCCTCGACCCGATCCACCACGCCAAATCCACACGGCTCGCCAAGGTCGAGTCCGGCAGCAATACCTTCGATTTCAAACTCGAATCCAGCCAGAAATGACGAGCGGTCAGCTTTCAGCGGTCAGCCTTCAGCTTTCGGCAATCGGCCGGAAGCGAGGCGCCGCTTGGCCGCTGAAAGCTGACCGCTGAAAGCTGACGGCTGACAAGGAGACGGGCATGCAAGGCTCACGTCCCTGGGTTGTGGTGGGTGCGGTGCTGGCGGGTCTGGCGGTCGGTCTGCTGGCCTTCGCGGTCGAGGGCTTGGATGACTACTTCGCCAGGAAGTACGAGAAGCTGGACGTGCAGATCGCCGGCGTGACGGTCGCCCGGTCAACACTGCACCTCGAGCAGTTTCAGACGGCGGCCTTGTTCCAGTTGATTCACGGCCTCGCGCTGGTCGCTGTGGGACTCGTGGCGCATCCGCGGGCTAAGACCTGGAGCCGGCTGGCCGGCTGGGCTTTCGTCCTGGGCATCGTCCTCTACTCCGGCGGCCGCTATGCGCAGACCCTTGCCGACCACAACTGGCTGCTGCAGATGACGGTGCCCTTCGGTGCGGCACTGCTCGTTTTGGGCTGGCTGGGCCTGGCCCTGGCCGGCCTGCAGAAGCCTGCGGCAACCACAGCGCCGTAGAAGCGCCGCCTGGCCATGTCATCCGCGAGCCGGCGCCTCTCAGCGGCCCTGCTCCGGCCTCGATTCCTCGACCGGGCCTTCCAGCCGTCGCCGGACGGCGTAGAGGGCTTCGAGCATCTTCGACATCGTCGGCCAGCGGTCCCGCGGGTCGCGCTGCACGCCCTTCATGATGATCTCCGCCACCTCGTCGTCGATGCCGGACGTGTGTTCGCGGATGTCGTCGGGAGGAGTATTGATGTGCCTGAGCACGGCCTCGAACGTCTCGCCCGCCTCCCACGGCAGCCGCTTCGCGTACATCTCGTAGGCGGTCATCGCAAACGAGAAGATGTCAATCCGCTGGTCGGTCGGCAGCCGCTTGATAAGCTCCGGCGCCATGTAGGCGGCTGTGCCGGTACGGTTGCCGGGCTTGCGGAAGTCGGGCGTGTTGGGGACCACCAGCCCGAAGTCGATGAGCTTGACGGAGAGGTCTTCGTCGAGCAGCACG
>JAHWKJ010000222.1:1397-9465 GCA_019347905.1 Planctomycetota bacterium | reverse complement strand
AGTAAGGGGGGGAACTGCGTGGGCGGCGTCTCCCAACAAATCGGCCTTCATGGCCTCCCAGGCGGCGGCGGAATCAGACGCTCCTTCGTCGCCCGCTTCCGGTGAGGAGCCCGAACTTCTGTGATCGCCGTTGCCGACGAGGTTGCTGAGCGCGTCGAGCAGATCGTCGCCGTGGACCGGTGCGGAAGGGGTCTGACCCCTTTGCGGGTGATCGATTTCCCCACGTTCTGCGTCGCTCGTCCGCAAAGGGGTCTGACCCCGTGGGAGCGCGCTGCCCGTCAACAGATCGCGGACTTCGTCGACGCCACGCTCGATGCGTCCGAGGCAGGCGGCGGCCTGCATGTCCTGCCATGCGGCGACGGCCGCCTGCAGCTCTTCGACGAGCCCCTTCTGCTGCTCGACCAGTTCCGCGGGGATTCCGCCGGAGACGACGCGCGAGCCGCGATCGCCGCCGCTACGGCGGATGCGGTCGAGCTGTTCGGCGGCCTGCTCGAGCCGTGCGGTCAGCGCCGCGACGAGCTTTTCCTTCTCGGCGAGCGCGGACTGCAGCTTGTCGACGCGCGCCTGGAGCGCGGGCGGGGCTGCGGTCGCAGATTGTGCGTGGTCAGAGTCCATTCGCGAAGCGCTGAATCCTGCGAGGGGGTCGTTCTGGCAAAAGCCTACCACACGCAGGGGCATACCGCGGCTGCGCTCCGGCGGCCTTTGGTGATGCTGGGCGCGACTTTCCGCGTGGTACGTGTCGCAGGGACGCTGCGGATTGAAGCGGAGGGCGCATCTGCGGCGGTTCTGCCAAATCGGGAAGCGGCGGTAGCACGCATTGCGCTCGGGGCCGCTCCATTCGTCGGTCGGCGGGGGCTGGTCCCCCGGTCCCATGCGTCTGGAACCGGACGCTAGCGCGTGCCGGCTGATCTGCGGCGGGTGCGGCGCGGCGTATCAGGCGCGGATGGCGTCGACGGCCTGCAAGGGGCGGTCGCGGGGACCGAGGCGGCGCGAGACGTCCATCGCAGCGAGCATGCTGTTGTAGACGTCGAGACCTTCGGCGCTGACGTCGAGGATCTGGCCCGTCTTGAAGCGTCCGCCCGCGCCGGTGATGGCGTGGAAGACGCCGGAAAGCTCGCGCTTCACGTTGTCGTGGCGGCCGTCGCCCGATTCGGTCGAGATCGTGATCAGCGAATTTTCGAGGATGGTCTTGCCGTTGGCTTCTCTGGCTTCCGGGCCGTCGAGCCGCTTGAGGAAGTACGCGACCTCGCGCATTTTCAGGTGGGCGTGGGCCCGCAGTTGCTCGTTCTTGTTCTTCTCGTTGAACTTGTGCCACCACTCGTGGCTGCAGCCGGCGGAGCCGGAGGCCTTCTGCTGGGCGGCGTCGTCGAACTCGAAGACGGTGCGGCCCTCGTAGTCGTACTTGCCCTTGAGGCGGATGCGCTCGCCGGCCGCGAGGAACGTGATGGAACCGAACCGCACGCGGTCGCATTCGATGGCGAAGGCGTACAGGTCCGCCATCAGCCGCCATTCCGTCGTCAATTCCTCGAGCGTAATGTCGATGCCCTCGCCGCCAGGATCCGCCTCGCCCCCGTGCAGGAGCTTCGAGTCCGGGGGAGCCTTCGGCGGCTCGAAGGTCTTCTCCTTCATCGCGAAGGCCCGCTGCTCGTACTCGCGGATGCGGTCGAGATGATCGGCGAAGCGCGCCTTCGAGGCCGCGCCCAGGGGCGAGTTCTCTCCGGTATAGAACTTGTACTGTTCGACCGTTGAATCGAGCACGCTCCGCTTCAGCCGCCGGCGGCGGGCATTGACGGCCCCGTCGGCCACGGCCAGGCTGCCGAACACTCGCTCGAACAATTCGCGCGGCTGCTCCTGCATGGCCGCCGCGGCCGTGCCGTCTTCGTTGTAGCTGTGCACGTAGCGGCTGAGGCGGCTGCGGCGGAAGAACGTGCCGCCCACGAGGGTGGGCACCATGCCGGCGGGCAACCCGTCGGGGTAGTAGTGCTTGCGGATGACCTGATCGATCGAGGGTCCGCCGGACTTGGCTTCGCCGTCGGGCGGCTCGGCGGTGAAGGCCCCGGAGGATCCGTCGAAATGGGCGTTGATGCCCTTCTCGTCGCAGCGGACCTGGTCGACGTTCCGCAGAATGAGCAGCTTGTTTGCCAGCGGCTTCAGTGGTTCGAGCACGCCATCGAAGCCTTCTGTCTGCAGCGGCGCCGGGATGCCCAGCCCGAAGAAGATGTTGAAGGCGCGAACCGGCGGCTCTGTCTGTGGGACTTTCGCGGCCGCCGTCGAAACGAGCATCTCTTCCAGGAGCGGCAGCCCGATGGTGACGCCGCCCAGGCCTTTGAGCATGGTGCGGCGGCTGATGCGAGGCGACTTCATGATTCCGACTCCCGCGCGAGAGATCTCCGACAGATCGTCGAATGGCATTCTGAGCGTCCGGAGCGATCTTTTCAAGAAGCGGCAAGACATCACAGTGTTCGGCGTGGAGGGCAGCCGCCCGGGCGGAGTACAATGGGGTCTTCCCGACCACTGCCGCGCGGGGGACGCGGCCGAAGTTGACACCAATCGGGCGCGCAAGGGGCGGGGTCCGGGATGCCCGCACGCGTGCCGCGCGACCGGCGGCTCCGCTATGCTCCCGAATCCCCCACCAATCATCGCGCCGAACCCGGTGTCGTACCGGACCGCCGCCCGCTCCAGCGCCCTAGGGGTCAAAGCTCACCGAGCGGGCGGCGGTCAGGAGAATCGGTGTTGGCTGCAGCGGGAAAACTGGCGTCCTGATTGGCGGGGACGTAGACACTCACGAACCGGCCGCTGCGGTCTGTTGATTCAGCGTGTATCGGGCACGCGTTTTTAGAACTGTCAGCGAGTCGACGTGGGCGAGAAGTCGATCGAGTTCCGCTTGCTCGGTCGCAGAGAGCACTTGCCTGCTATTGCGGCTGAGCAGGTCATTAAGGCGTGCCTGCGCCGAGGGCGCGAGCGTGCTCTCGGCGAGCGCTTCCAGCTCTTCGTCACTCAAGCCGACAAGGATTTCGGCATCGCGGCTCATGACGACTCTCCACGCTCGGTTTGAGCAAGCGTCTCGCTCCACTGTAGATCCCATCGCAGCTTCCATCGTAATGCGATTGGTTCCACCGATGAAGGGCGAGTTGGCTCATTCGTCATTCATCGTGCGCGCAGCCGTTGCTCAACAGTCCGCCGGCGACGGCCAGCGCGCCGCCCACCACCGCGGCGCCGGCCAGCAGCCAGCCGCGGTGTTTCGTCAGCCAGAGCTGCCAGCTCGAATCGGCGGCGCGGTCGTCGAAGATGCCGTGGGCGGCGTAGTCGGCCTCGACCGGCTCGAAGAGGTTGTCGGGACGGGCGGCATCGACTTCCTCTTCCGTCTGCTGGGAGGCGTAGCCGTTCTTCGCCAGGTGGCGATCGGCGTACCACGGAGCCAGCTTGTTGCCCACGATGGCCGTCACCGCGGAGCGCCCCACGTACACTTCGCGCCGCCGGTGATAGGCCGCCCACACGATTGCGTCGGCCGCCACCTCCGGCTGGTAGATGGGGGGCACGGGCTGCGGATGGTTCGGCAGCTTCGAGCGGCACCAGTTGAACTGCGGCGTGTTGAGGGCCGGAAGCTGCACCATCGTGAGCTGAATGTTGCGGCCCTCGTGCATCAGTTCGCAGCGGAGCGCATCGGTGAAGCCGCGCACCGCGTGCTTGGCGCCGCAGTAGGGCGCCTGCAGCGGAATGCCGCGATACGACAGGGCCGAACCCACCTGCACGATCGTGCCGCGGTCGCGGGGGATCATCCGCCGCAGCGCCGCCATTGTGCCCCAGACCGTGCCGAGATAGGTCACCTCGGTGGCGCGGCGGTATTCCTCCGGCCGGATCTGGTCGAAGGGCGCGAAGACGGTCGTCATCGCGTTGTTGACCCAGATGTCGATGGGGCCGAGGTCGCGCTCGATGGTTTCGGCCGCGGCTTCGACGGCGTCCGCATCGGCCACGTCGGCGGAGATGCCGATCGCGCGGCCGCCCAAGCGCTCGACGTCTTCACATGCGGCCTGGAGCCGATCGTGTCCGCGGGCGATCAGGCCCAGACTGGCGCCGCGGCGGGCGAACTCGCGGGCGACGGCGCGGCCGACGCCCGCGGAGGCGCCGGTGATGACCACGACGTCGCCGTCTCGCTTCGGTGGCATCTTTTGGCAAAGCTCGATGAAAAAGGGAACGGGCCCCGGAGCAGATGGCGGAAAGACCGGGGAAACCGCTTGTCCGGGACCCGTTCCCAAGCTTGCTGTCCGCCGGTGGGGGTTGGGCCGCCGGCGGTAGTTGCAATCCCGCGCTCCTCTGGCGAGTCGCGGCTAAACGATTTAATGGCTTAATGGCGAGTCGCGGCTGAATTCAACAGTTAGTCGTCGTGGGGGCGGCAGGCCGCCGGCGGACAAGGCGACGGGCACGGCACGCGGCAGGCAATCGTCCTGGGCACCATGCGGCAGACCTGCACCGGATACTCCTTCTCGACCTGGTGCGGCACCATCACCGTATAACTCTGCGTCACTTCGCGAGGCACCTGCTTGTAGGTGGTGACGGTGCGAGTCAGCGTTTCCTCTTGCGGAACGAGGACGCAGTACTCGACCTCGCGCGACTGTTCCTCGGTGACCGTTTCGCACACTTTGACCGTGCGGGTCCGCTCCTCGGGCCTCCACAGGCAGACCTGGTATTCGTAGGGCTGTTCCTCGGTCACGAACTCGCAGACCTTAACCGTGCGGGTCCGCTCTTCCGGCTGCCAGCGGCAGACCTGGTACTCGTACTCCTGCTGCTCGGTGACCAGTTCGCAGACCTTGACGGTGCGGGTGCGCTCCTCGGGCCGCGACAAGCAGACTTCGTACTGGTATTCCTGCTCCTCGGTCACCCATTCGCAGACGTTGACGGTGCGGGTGCGTTCTTCGGGCTTCCACACGCAGACCTGGTACTCGTAAGGCTGCTCTTCCTGAACGTACTCGCAAACCTTCACCGTCTGGCTGCGTTCTTCCGGCTTCCAGACGCAGATCTGGTACTCGAACGATTCTTCCACGTGCTGATAGCGGTTGCAGGTCACTTCCACCTGCTTCTGCACGACGTTCGGCACCCAGACCTGGAAGTTGCACTCGTGCTGGATCGGCTGCGGCGCACAGCATGACGGCCGATACACGGGGCGGTACGTGCGCGTCTGCCACTGGCCTTCGTCGACGCAGACGGTGCGCGTCTCCGTCACCGGCGTCAGACGGCAGACGGTGCGCGTGCCCGTGCGGGTCTCAGCGTGCGGCACCTGCACCGTGTACGTGTGCTCGACGTCCTTCCACACGGGGCGGCAGACCGTGCGGGTACCGGTGCGGATCTCGGTGTGAGGCACCTGCACCGTGTATGTCTGCTCGACCTCTTTCCACACCGGGCGGCAGACCGTGCGGGTGGCGGTGCGGGTTTCGGTGTAGGGGATGTGCACGGTGTAGGTCTGTTCGACGTCTCTCCACACGGGGCGGCAGACCGTGCGCGTCGCCGTGCGGGTTTCCATCTGCGGGACCTGCACCGTATAGGTCTGCTCGACGTCTCTCCACACGGGGCGGCAGACGGTGCGAGTCGCGCTGCGGGTCTCGGTGTAGGGCACCTGGACCATGTAGGTCTGTTCGACGTCTCTCCACACGGGGCGGCAGACGGTGTAGTTCTCGGTGCGGGTGCGCGTCTCCTGCGCATAGCGGGTGACGGTGTACTCGACGTCCTGCGTCTCCGGCACGCAGTCGTAGACGGTCACGGTGCGTTCGCGGGGCTCGGGGCGGTACTCGGTGACGAGGCACTTGCGCGTCTCGGTGGCGAATTCGGGCACGTAGATGGTGCGCTCGACCGTCTGCCATTGAATCTGCGGCTGGCAGCAGTTGTACCAGGCCGCGTACGGATGTCCGCCGTGTCCGGCTTGTGCCGCCGGCGCGGTCATCAAGGCGATCGCCGCCGCGAGCATCGTGATTCGGAACATGCCTTCCCCCTGATTTTGGAGCCCTGACCCTCAAGCGAGACCCAATGCGCGCCGGCGTGCCCGCCGCGTGTCCGACGGCGAACACAGTCTGCCGCCGCCGAGGGTGAAATGTCACCGGGAGAAATGCGTCCTGCGCGCTCAGCGAATCGCCGGTCGAGCCGGGGGAAATCCCCTATTCTGCCACGATTCGCGCATCCGCGCGATCGGCAGAATCTGCGGACGCGAAACGAACGGCCGGCGCGTCGCCAGTGGGAAGCGGCGTCACGGGGTGAACGGATTCAGCAGCTTCAGGCCGGCATGCTTGAAGTCACTCGTATTCCGCGTGACGAGTGTCAGCCCATGCACAAGAGCCGTGGCAGCGATCAGACTGTCCTTCACCGACATGGCGAGGCCCCTCCTCTTCAACAACCGCGCGAGAAGGCTCGCCCACTCCGTTGCCGACCGCGCGTCGAAATCGAGGACGGGGAGCCGGCGCACGACCCGATCAAACCAGTCCTTGAGGTGTCTCCGCCGTTTGCCTACCGGAAGCAGCAGAATGCCGAATTCCAACTCGGCGAGAACGATAGGGTCGACAGCGATTTCGCGCTCGTGCCGGCGCAGCCAGTCGACGACCTTCGAATCCGGCGCGGGTTTGGTCGGTTCGCTCAGGACGTTGGCGTCGACGAGAAACTTCACAGTGTGTCGGTCGATTCGGACGGTATCGGCACAAACCAGCCCTTCTCGGGACAGTCGAGCAGCAAGTCCACAAGACCGTCGGGATCGGTCCGTCTCCTCAGCACGTACTCGCCGGCATTCAGTCGCTCGATCTCAAAGCGCTGCCCTGGCCGAATGCGGTCCCGCTCCCGCAACTCCGCGGGGAGGACAATCTGCCCTTTGGTAGAAACTGTCGTCTCCATGCATGTAAGATTACATCTTACTTCACATGTTGTCAAACGGAAGCTGGCAGCGACCATCGGAAGGTCGGGCGCCCCTCAAGTCTCATCCGGCGCGGGAATCGACCGCCGTCGTTTGCACCCGCGGAACGTGCCGGATAGCTTGGATCGCTTCGCCGCGATTTGTGTTTTCTGCCCGTGACTGCGAACCGTCCTGCCTTCCACCGAGGAGCCTGCTCCGCCATGCCCAAGGTTATGTGTACGTCGCTCAATGCATCGGACGGGCCGCACCAGCAGATGTTGGCCGATGCCGGCTTCGAGCTGATCGACGCCCCGCGGGAGCTGGATCTGTCCAACGCCGATATCCTCGTCAATCTGCTGGCCGACAGCGACGCCATATTGGCCGGCAGCGAGCCGTACACGCATCGCGTGCTCGATTCGCTGCCGAAGCTGCGGGCCATCTGCCGCACCGGCGTGGGCTACGACGCGATCGATTTGAGCGCGTGCGACGAGCTGGGCATCGTGGTGACGATTACGCCGGGCGTGAATCATCACTCGGTCGCCGAACATACGATCGCGCTCTTGATGGGCGTCGCCCGCGGTTTTCCGGAGCTGGACCGCAAGGTCCGCGACGGCCGCTGGAACCGCACGGCGCGGCCGCGGGTGATGGGCTCGACGCTGGGCCTGGTGGGGCTGGGCCGCATCGGCCAGGCCGTGGCCACGCGGGCCGTCGGTCTGGGGATGAACGTCATCGCCTTCGAGCCGTTTCCGAACCGGGAGTTCTGCGAGAAGTGGCGGATCGAGCTGGTGAGCGTGGACGAGCTGCTCGACCGCTCCGACTATGTTTCGCTGCACTGCCCAATGTCGCCGGAGAACCATCATCTCATCGGCGAGCGCACGCTGGCGAAGATGAAGCCGGGGGCGGTGCTGATTAACACGGCCCGCGGTCCCCTGGTCGACGAGAAGGCGTTATGCACCGCGCTGCGCTCGGGCCGGCTGCGGGGGGCGGGGCTGGACGTGTTTGAGATCGAGCCGCTGCCGCTCGACAGCCCGCTGTTGAGTCTGCCCAACGTGCTGCTGGCGGGCCATGTTGCGGGTCTGGACATCGAGTCGCACCACGACACGTTCGAGTTGGTGGCCCGCACCGTCATCGACCTCTACCAGGGCCGCTGGCCGGCGGAGTGCATCGTCAACATGAAAGGTGCGAGCGGCTGGAGCTGGG
>JAHWKJ010000222.1:0-1297 GCA_019347905.1 Planctomycetota bacterium | reverse complement strand
GAGGGCAGCACAATCGGCGTGGGCGTGAAGCCGACGATGATGAAGGCCAGCGTCAGCCAGCCGAGGGCGTACCGCACGGGGCCGAGCGAAACCGTGTCGTCGGCGGTCGGCGGGTGCCGCGGGCCCATCAGGAGCAGTAGCACCAGCATCACGCTGTACACGTAGTAGCCGGTGGCGAACATGTAGGCGAGCGCGCCGGCGATCACCGCCAGCGCAACCCGATGCGCGCGGCGGCCAATGAGCGTGTACAGGATGTGCCCGCCGTCGAGCTGGCCGACCGGGATCAGGTTCAGGGCCGTGATGAAGATCCCCACCCAGCCGGCCATCAACAGCGGCGTCATCAGCACTTCCTGGTTTTCCGCCAGCGGTCCGTGAACGGAACGAATCATCGCTTTGAACAGGAGGGGCTCGCCCAGGATCAGACCATTGGTTCCTGGCTTCACCGTGCCCACAGGTGCCCGTGGCACACCAGCCGCCTCCCAGCCGACGAGCCCGACCCACGTCACAGGGAGTGCGATCACCAGCCCCGCCAAGGGACCCGTGACGGCAATGTCGAACAGCGAACGCCGGTTCGCGTAGCCCGATCCCTGCACAATGACCGCCCCCATTGTCCCGAGCACGCCCAGCGGCATCGGCAGAAAGTACGGCAACGTCGCCGGAACTTTGTTGAGCCAAGCCTGCACATAATGTCCCATTTCGTGCGCCACCAGAATGCTCATCAGCGCCGCCGAATAAATCACCCCGTCGCGCAGGGGCTTCTGGCCAAAAGCAGTGCCGACGAAGAACGTGCTCGCGCACGTGGATACAAACAGGATCAACGCCAGCCGGCGTCGGCTCTTGAGCTTCACCGGCGCCGGCACGCGCGGCTCCAGCGGCGCGTGCGGTGAGCCTGGCGCGATGGGGGCTTCGCCGGGCCTCGGGCTTTCGGCGCTCTCGTATCCGGGATCGACGGCCCCGCGCGGAAAGCCGTCGCGGCCGACCGTTTCTCGCTCGTCGAAATGCTCCATGCGGGTCTCTGCGTTGCGGGCCCTGCGGGTCAGCGTCATTCTATGTGGCAATGACGAATGTCGAAATCCGAATGCCCGTTTAGCCGCAATACCGTTCAATTAGCTGCAAACCGCGGTGTCGACGTGGGTTACGGGTGCCACAGGATGCTCGCCATCCCGTGCGGGCGCTCATACGCGTCCGAAAGATCCTTGAAGTTTTGCTTACGTGAGAGCCACTCGACACTGGCAGGCAAGCTGCCAGTGCCACCCAACCCCCAGCGGCTCTGCGACTTCGGACTAATTGAACGGTA
>JAHWKJ010000745.1 GCA_019347905.1 Planctomycetota bacterium | reverse complement strand
CAAACTGAACGCGATCGCTGCCGCTTTATCGCGTTCCCGGCCTGCGCCAGCGGTGGCCGCGCCGTGACAGCAGCGTATCTGCCGCCGCGGGGCCCCCCGAGCCGGCGGCGTATTCGTGCGGCTGGTGCTCCGGCCGCTCCCAGGCGTCGAGGACAGGCTGCACGAAGCGCCATGCCGCTTCCAGTTCGTCGCTGCGGGTGAACAGCGTCGAGTCGCCGCGCAGCACGTCCAAAAGCAGCCGCTCGTAGGCTTCCGGCAGGTGCGTGTGGAAGGCGTTCGTGTACGTGAAGTCCATCGTCACGGGATGGATCTGGTACTGCATGCCGGGCCGCTTCGTCGAGAACATCAGCGAGATGCCCTCGTGCGGCTGAATGCGGAACACCAGCGTGTTCGGCCGCGCCTCGACCAGGTCGCAGATATCGCCCTCGCATTCCACCGTCGTAAACAGGTGCTGCGGCGGCAGCTTGAACTGGATCGCGACTTCCGTCGCCCGCTCGGGCAGCCGTTTGCCGGTCCGCAGGTAGAACGGCACGCCCGCCCAGCGCCAGTTGTCGATGCGAACCGACAGGGCCACGTACGTCTCGCGACGGCTGCTGGGATCGATGCGGTCTTCCTCGCGATAGCTTCTCGCCGCTTCGCCGCCCACCCGGCCGGCCGTGTACTGCCCGGCGACGGCCCAGCGGTCGACCGGTCCTGCCTCGCCGGGACGCAGGGCTTCGACCACTTTCATCCGCTCGTCGTGAATGTGCTTCGCCAGAAAGTACGACGGCGGCTCCATCGCCGTCAGGCACAACAGTTGTAAGACGTGATTCTGCAGAACGTCACGCAGCGCCCCGGCCTTGTCGTAGTAGCCGCCGCGGCCGCGCTCGATGCCCTGGGACTCGGCCACCGTGATCTGCACGTGGTCGACGTGGCCGCGGTTCAAGAGCGGCTCGAAGATCGAATTGCCGAAGCGGAACAACAGGATGTTCTGCACCGTCTCCTTGCCGAGGTAGTGGTCGATGCGGTACGTCTGCTCTTCGGCCAGCAGCCGCCCCAGCCGCGAACTGAGCTCGCGGGCGCTGTTGAGATCGTGTCCGAACGGCTTTTCGAGCACGACCCGCAAAGTCTCGTCGCCATCGGGCGGGGGAACCATGCCCGCCGCGTGCAGACCTTCGATGGACGGCAGAAAGAGTTCCGGCGCCGTCGCCATGTAGACAACACGCTTGCCCGAAACGCCGGCTTCCCGCTCGATCGTTTCCAGCGACGACTTGAGCTGCGTGAATCCGTCGGCGTTCGTCAGATCCGCCTGCCGGTAGAACAAGCGTCGGGCGAAGCCCTGCCATTCGGCGTCGTCCGCGTTCACCCGCAGCGCTTCGCGCATTTCCTCGCGGAACGACTGATCCGTCTTTTCGCGGCGTGCCACACCGACGACCGGCGACCGCTCGGAGAGATACCCCTGCCGGGCCAGCGCATACAGCGCCGGGACCAGTTTTCGAGCCGTCAGATCGCCCGAAGCGCCGAGAATGACTACCGTCGCCTCTTCCGCCCGCACGCGGCGTGGGCCCTGCGAAGGGCTGTCGGCGAGACGCTCCGCGGAAACTTGCGTGGGCGCTGCCTGTTCGACGCGGGGCGACTCGTTCGTCATGTGCTGCTCGCGGTAAAGCCAATGTAGACGGGTCGCTCCGCGACCCGCACAGCTCCGGTCGCGGAGCGACCGGTCTACTTTGCTTTCGTAGTGGCCGGCTTCAGCCGGCCTCGGCCGGGTGAACCCGGCCACTACGAACTTTGCGCTCGTCAGGAGTCCTTGGTGTACAGCGACGCGCACGGCTCCAGCCGCGTGCCGTTCTCGTCGGTGACGGCGAACTCCGCCGGACCCCACATCGAGACGCCGGCGTGCGTGCCGTCCTTCGCCAGCAGGTAAAACTTCAAACCGAACTTCGGGCGACCCATTTCGTCGCGGAGCCGCGGCTCGGTCGTTTTGGCGATGCGGCGGAGCACTTCCAGCCCGGCCTCTTTGGGCGAGAGGCCGCCGCGCATCAGCTCGACGGCCGCGAAGCTGGCGAGGTTCTGCAGGTTCGCCTCGCCGCGGCCGGTGCTGCCGCACGAACCGACTTCGTTGTCCACGTACAACCCCGCACCAATGATGGGTGAATCGCCCACGCGGCCGGGCAGCTTGAACGCCAGCCCGCTGGTGGTCGTCACGCACGAGATGTCGCCGGCGGCATTCATCGCGGCACAGTGAATCGTCCCGGTCGGCCGCTCGAACCTGGCCTTCGCTTCACGCGGCTGTTGCGCGGGCCTGCCGGCGGCCGCCGCCA
>JAHWKJ010000221.1 GCA_019347905.1 Planctomycetota bacterium | reverse complement strand
TGCTTGAGCGTGCTGGCCATGCGGCGGTGATCGCGGTGCGCGCCGCCGAGCGGCTCCAGGATCACCTCATCGACCACGCCCAGCTTGAGCAGGTTGGCGCTGGTGAACTTCAGCGCGCGAGCGGCCTGGTCGGCGTGCCGCACGTGCTTCCACAGAATGCCGGCGCAGCCTTCCGGGCTGATGACCGAGTAGTAGGCGAACTCCAGGATCGCGACGTGATCGCCGATGCCGATGCCCAGTGCGCCGCCGGAGCCGCCTTCGCCGATGACCACGCAGACGATCGGCGTTGCCAGGCGGGACATTTCGCGCAGGTTAACAGCGATGGTGTAAGCCTGCCCGCGCTCTTCGGCTCCGATGCCGGGATAGGCGCCGGGCGTATCGATCAGGCACACGATGGGCAGCCCGAAGCGGGCGGCCAGCGACATCTTCTCCAGAGACTTGCGGTAGCCTTCCGGATGGGCGCAGCCGTAAAGGCATTCGTTGCGTTCTTTGAGCGTACGGCCTTTTTGCTGACCGACGAGCAGCACCTTGCGGTCTTCGAGCCGTGCGAAGCCGGTGAGAATGGCGCGGTCGTCGCCGAAGGACTTGTCGCCGTGCAGTTCGACGAACTCGTCGAAGACGAGCTCGATGTAGTCGCGCGTCTGCGGGCGGTCTTCGTGGCGGGCGACCTTCACGGTTTCCCACGGGTCGAGGTTACTGAAGACCTCCCGCGTCATGCGGTTGAGCTCCGTCCGCATCTTACGGATGGAATCTTTTGCGGCGGCCGTGGGATTCGGCTGGGCCTCCAGCTTCTCGAGCTGGGCCGTCAGCTCGAAGATGGGCTTCTCGAAAGGCAGCGGGTGGGCGGGCATGGCTTAGATGACGTCGGGCAGTTCGTCCATGACAGGAAGATCCTCCGCGGGCGCGTCGGCGTCTTCGGCCTGCGAGAGCAAGTCGTCCGAGAAGCGTACGACCATGCCGTCACTCAGCGCCGCGACGTCGGTCATGACCTTCTTGGGCGCGGGCGGCTTCGCTGGAGCGGGGGGCTTCGCCGCTGCGAGTGGTTTCGCCGGTGCCGGCGGTTGAGCCGGCGATGGCGCTGACGGCGGCGTCTGGGCGGCGGGTTTGGGCGGGCGAGCCGCTTCGTTCGGACGCTGAGTCGGAGCCGCCGGTCCCGCGCCCGGCGAAGCGGGCGCTGCCGGCGGTTGTTGCTGCGGAGGCGGACTTCCCGCCGGAGGTGCGGTGGGACCTCCCCATCCGGGCTGCTGCTGCGGCGGCCATTGAGGCGGCTGCCAGCCCGGCGGGGGCGCCTGTGGTCCGGGGAAGCCGTAGCCCGGCGGTCCATATGCCGCCGGTGCGTAGCCGGGCGGAACATCGAATCCCGGTGGCGGGGGCGCAAACCCGGGTGCGTATCCGGGCACCTGGGGCGGCCCCGGCGCAGGTCTCGGCGGTGGAGAAACCTCAGGCTCGGGCGACGGACTCTTGGCTGCGCCGCGGTGCATCGCCTTTCGCGGGGCCGCAATGCCCGCGGCCGTTCGGGCGGCGTCGGCGCGGCTGTTGACCAGCGCGTCGTGCGAGCTCAGCCCGTCCAGCTCGCGCTGCTTGCGTTCGACGTCGATGCGATTGTAAAGCTCCTGCGGATCCTCGTGAAACGGCGACAGGGCACGGAACTCCGCATAGATTTCATTCATCGTCTTGGGCCGCTTCTCCGGCTTCTTTTCCAGAAGCCGCAGCACGAAGCGGTCCAACTCCGGCGTCACGTTCTTGTTGAAGTCGGAGGGCTTGGGCGGCTTGTCCTGCAGGTGCATCCGCAATAGCTCGTTGGGCGAGGCGCCTTTGAACGGCGGCCGGCCGCACAGCACCTCGAACAGCGTAATCCCCAGGCTGTACATGTCGGTTTGCGGCGTCGGAGCCTTCTTCCGGAGCGTCTCCGGGGCGATATAGGTTCGGGTGCCCTGGATGACCTGGGCCTTCGAGCTGAACAGTTTCGACAGGCCGCTGGCCGCGCGCGTCGAGAGCGACAGATCGATCAGCCGCACTTCCGAGGCCTTGTTCATCAGCACGTTGTCGGGCTTCACATCGCGATGCACCCAGCCCTTTTCGTGCATGTACTGCAGCGACAGGCACAGCGATTCGACCAGTTTCTTCAGCCGCACTTGCAAACCGATCGGATCGGTCAGGACCTGCGTCTTCAGGTTCGGCGCGCGGAAGAAGTCCATAAGTACATAACCGAAGTCGCGCGAAAACGACGACTTGTGGTACCGCACGAGATTGGGGTGCTCCAAAGGCTTGCCGACTTTGAACTCGTGCTTGAGCGTGGCAACGGCATCGGCGTCTTTGACGAAATCCGGCAACAGCAACTTCATGGCCAGCGGGCCGGTGCCGCTGGTGTCGGCGACCTCGTACACCTCGCTCGAATTCCCCGACGCAATCAAGTTGACGAGCTGGTACCCGTCGATATTCAGTTCGTTGTCGGCCACGACTCGGCCCTCCCCGTCAATACGTTCGCCGTCCAATGTCTCAAAAGCGGCTCGTTTGCGGCGGCGGCGTCCGGTTCGACGGCTGCGACAGCACGGCCGGACGCGATCCGCTTGCGGCCTTCTCCCCTGCTCCGCCGGCCGCCGACGCGCGCACGCGCGTGCCGTCGGCCAGTTCGCGCGAAGCGTGCAGCACCAGCTCGTCGGCTTCCGCGAAGGCGCCGCTCACGAACACGCGGTCGACGCCCACCTGTCCCAGCAGCCGCACGGGCACGTCGCGCACGACGTCTTCCCGAACCACCTGCACCTTGCGTCCGCCGTCGGTCTGATTGGCGAGCGCCGACGTCGGTATCTCCACCACGGGATCGCGCGGCACGACCGGCGCATAGACCGTCTGTCCTGCCTGCAAGCGGCCGCCACCGTTCTCGATGCTGACAGCCGCGGACGCCGCCGAGGGGAGGATCGAGCGCAGCGGCTCGAAACGCTCGCCCAGCGGCAGAATGCTCTCGACTTTCGCTCGGACGTTTTCGTCTTCGATGCGGATCTCAATCTGGCCGTCTGGCGGGACGGCATTGCGGTCGATGGGGATTTCGACGGTCAGTTGCGACACCTCGCCCACGCTCGCCAACTTGTCGCCGGCACGCACGAAAGCCCCGGCAACCGCCGGCACGCGAAAGACGCTGCCCGCGAACGGCGCCCGCACCACCATTTGCTCCAGCCGCACCTGCGCCAGCTTGACGTCGGCTTCAGCCGCTGCCAGTTCGGCTTCGGCAAGCTCGATGGCGTCGGTCTCTCCGGAGGATCGCGCCCGCCGCAGTCGCACCTCGGCGGCCTTATGATGCGCCCTGGCCCGGTCGAGGAGGAGTGCCTCTTCCGTCGCATCCAGCAGCGCAACCTCGGCCTGCTCGCGGACCTCGTCGCCCGGCTTCACGCGGACTTCGCGCACACGGCCATCCCGGACCGCGACCAGATCGACCAGCCGCCCCGGGGCGAGTTGCATCGAGACGCGGAACTGCGCTGGGTCGATCAGCGAGAGCGGCCGCCGCTGAATCACGACGCGCTCCGCCGGTGGCGGAGTTGCGGGCGCGGAGGGTGCGGTCGCAGGGCGCTGCTGGGCGACGAGCAATGTCGCCGCCAGCGCCGCAGTCACCGCTCCGGCGAGGGCGACCGCGTGTATTCGCCAGCTCCCCACGCGCAGCATCCAACATCTTCCTTAAAAGATCACGGAAGAACCCAAGCCTCAGACTAGAAGGCGTGGCGGAGGGTGTCAACAAGCGTCGTTGGTCGCTGTGGCACGGCGCCGCAGCGGGGCTCGCACGCCCGACTCTCTGCGGCGCTTGTGGGCGCCCACGGCATCTGGAAGAATGAGTGTGGGCAGGGGCTGGCTTCTTGCCGCCGTCTGCCATCCGCCTTCTGCCTTCTGCTTCTGTCTTCTGCCGCCCCCCTCCGCCCTGCCCATCCCGAATCGAAAGGCCTCCGCCGTGTCGCCCGCCCTTCTCTCGCTCGCCGTCTGCGCGCTGGCCGCTGCTCCGCTCGATGACGCACCGGCCACCGAGCTGCGCTATCGTGGGACGCTGGTGCAGGTCGGCCAGGACGCCGACAACGCCGCCAAGACGTTCACCGTTTATGCTCTCGTGCGGAAGGCCAACGAACAGCGAGAGCTGGTGTTTCTGGTCGAGGAGCGCGGCGGCGGGGGCTGGGCCTGGCCCGAGCGCTTCGGCCGAGTTCAGCTCGATCAGGAGAGTGCGCCTCAGGGAAAGGAGCGCATTCGGTTGTTGCACACGCATGACGGTGTGCAATATCCGCTGGAACTCGTGCCGCCGCTGTTCGAGTTCGCTGGGAAGCTCGAAGAAGGCAGCACCTGGATCGACGGCAAGCTGGAATACGAAGTCGTGGGCAAGGCGAAGCGGCAGGGCCACGACTGCTGGCAGGTCGAAGCCTCGACCAACTTCGGCCGCAACCGGACACTGTGGGTCGAGAGCGGCACGGGCCTGGTGGTCGAGGCGAAGCAGCGGGTGTTCATGGGCCAGGGTGACCGGTTCGACCTCTCACTGGAACTGGAATCCGTCAAGCCGCTGGACGACGATCAGGTTCAGCGCGTGAACAAGCCTGTGGCGACGCTGCTGAAGCTTCAACAGGACCTGAAACGCAAAGCGGACACCACGCGGCCCGAGCTGAACGACGAGCAGTTGAAGACAACGCTGGCGGCGCTGGACGCGGTGGCGAAGGAGTCGGCGGAGACGCCGTTCGCTGACTTCGCGGCCGACATCACCCGCGACGCCCGCGAACAGGCGCAGCGGGCCGGCGACGTCGGCGAACTGGCGAAGAGCTTCGTGGGCAAGCCGGCGCCGAAGTTCGAGCTGCAGGCGCTCACGGGTCAGCCGCTCGATCCGGCCGAGCGAGCGGGCAAGGTCGTGCTGTTGCACTTCTGGAAGTACCACGACGATCCCCTCACCGAGCCTTACGGACAGGTGGGCTACATCGAGTTCCTCAAGAGCCAGATGGAACGCCGCAAGCTGCCCGTCGTGGTGTACGGCGTGGCGGTCGACCCGCGGCTGGGCGACGACGCGACCCGCACGGCGACGGTGCGGCAGGTTCACAAGCTGATTGAATTCATGAACCTGAGCTACCCCATCGCCGCCGATGAAGGGACGCTGTTGCGGAAGTTCGGCGATCCGCGGCGCGTGGGAGCGAACCTCCCGTTGTGGATGGTGATCGGCGCGGATGGCACCGTGCTGCACTATCACGCCGGCTTTTACGACATCAAGCCGGATGAGGGCCTGAAGCAGCTCGAAGCAGCGATCCTCGAGGCGGTGCGGAAGCAGCGCGGCAAGTGATCTTGGCGCCCCTTGTCGGAAAGGGATCTCGGTCGAAGGCTGTCCCCGTTGCGATTCAGGTGCTGAACAACAGGTGGACAGCGAAGCCGATAGTAACTGCGGCGCCCAGCAGTGACGTCGCGTCCGCTCGCAAGTACAGCTGTCCCTCCCGGCGGTAGAGCGGTCGCCACCATTTCGAGTAGGCGGGATCTTTCGAGTCGAATGACGCAAACTCCGTCTTCACCGCACCGCAGGTCAGGATGAAAACTAGCAACTTCCCCGTCAGGTAAAACAGCACATAGAACACCGGCTCCAGCAGTGCTCCCAGCAGCTCGGCCACCGCTGGTACCTCAACGGCACAACACGACGCGGCCGACCCTTTCACAGAACCGCGACGTGCAGTCGACGGTGTCGAACCAGAGCTGCTCGCACCAGCAGCGTCCTTCTCGGCGCGGCTGTTCAGGCTCCTTCAGGACCAACGTCGCGTCCGGCTCGTAGAGCTTCGCCCGCAACAGGCCCTCCAGCAGGCTCGCCGGTGAGACGCGCGGCGGCTGGTTCGCACGGATCAGCCGGCAGCTCATCAGCGCGTCGGTCATGTACTCCGAGCAGTGCAGGCCGTCGGCCCGCTCCCCGGTCACGTGATGCGCGAGGGCATAGGGCCGCCCGAGCTGGCTCTGGAGGTGCTCGACGAATGCCGCCCCGCGACGCCCGTTGAACGGCCGACGCGGCTGGTAGACGTGGATGCGGTTCGGGCACTCCGCCGCGAGATATTCCTCCAGCGACAACCGCCGCACGCCGACGCCATTCATGCTGTCGTAGACGAAGGCTTTCCCGTCTTCGACCACCACCGCGGCCACGTGCGTGTAAGGGCTTTGCGTGTACACCTTGACCGCCGCGCAATCGCCGTTGCTGAACAACAGCGTCCCCGTCCGCACGTCGGCGGCCAGCGACTGGGCCGCCAAGTCCATCGAAGTGAACGACGCCACGTCCGCAGGCGTGGCGGTCAGGAGCGCAGCAGCCAGATACAGCGACATGAGCAGGCACCTCTTCGACGTGCGTGACCTGTCGAGCAGACGAACTCACACCATCGATCATCGCGACCACCGCGCGCACTGGCAATCCCAACGCTCACCCCGTCACCGTGTCACCCTCTCATCCACCCACCCGGCACACGCAACACTTCAAATAAGCCGTCTCGGGACAGAACACCGACATGGGATGATCCGCCGCCGCGCCGCGCGATTCCACGATCTGAATCGGCCGTCCCGCATCGAGGGCTACGCCGGCCAGCATCCGCTCGAAGTCGTCGCGCGAAACAAGGCCGGAGCAACTGCACGTCACCAGCAGCCCTCCCGGCCGCAAGAGCTCCACCGCAGAGCGGTTCAACTGGTGATAGCCCTTGAGTGCCTGCGCGAGGCCCGCACGATGCCGCGTCATCTTGGGCGGGTCGAGCACCACCGCATCGAACTTTTCGCCGGCGGATGCGAGCCGCTCCAGCACCTCGAAGGCCTTGCCGCGCTCGAAGCGGAAGCGTTCGCCCACGCTGTTGAGTTCGGCGTTGGCGCGGGCGACGGCCAAACCGCGTTCGGAGACGTCGACGCCCAGCACCTCCCCTGCCCCGCCCCGCACGATCGCCGCCAGGCCGAAGCCGCCGCTGTAACAGAACACGTCCAGCACGCGCTCTCCCTGGTGGACGTAACGGGCTAGCGTCTGTCGGTTGTCGCGCTGGTCGAGATAGAAGCCGGTCTTCTGGCCCTCGACCACATCGATGCCATAGCGCACGCCGTGCTCTTCGATGAACAGCGGCCGCGGCGGCTCTTTGCCCGCCACCAGCGCGTCGGCAATATCGAGGCCCTCGGCTTCGCCGATGCCCTTCTCCGTTCGCAGCCAGATGCCCCGCGGCTTGAGCTTCTCCTGGAGCAGTCGGAACAGCAGGTCCCGCCGCTCCGCGAGTGCGCGGCTCGTCAGTTGTACGAGCAGCCACTCGCCGTAGCGGTCGACCGTCAGCCCCGAGATGCCGTCGGCTTCGCTGTAAATGAGGCGGCAGGCTGTGTCAGACGCGAACTCGCCGAACAGCTCGCGCCGGGCCGCGATGGCTTCATCCAGCCGCCGCGACCACAACGCGTCATCGAGCGGCGTCTCGTCGTCCCAGGCATACAGCCGCACGCGGATGTTGCTGTGCGGATTGAACAGCCCGCGGCCGATGAACTGCCCGTCGTGCGCGACGACCGCCACTTCCTCACCGGTGGCCGGTTGGCCATCGACCCGGCCAATTGCCCCGGCGAAGACCCAGGGATGGCGGTAGAAGAACGGCTGCGCCCGGCGGCGCTTGATGATGATCTGAGGTTGTGACAAGGCGACGGGGTGACGGGGTGATGGGGTGACAAGGTGACAAGGTGACGGGGCGATCGATGACGACGATGGAGGGTTGATAGCGGTGGCGGCGGGGATTCTCGGATGCCGCGCCAGCGTCACCTTGTCACCCCCTCACCTTGTCACCTTGTCATCCCTCCCGCCCCCGGCGCCGCGTGCGACTCGACTTCCTCCAGGTACGCCAACAACCGGTCGCGCTCGTCTGTCAGGTAACGCACCCGCAACAGCGACCGCACGCGCGTCTTGAGCTCGAGCTGGTTGACGGGCTTACTCAGGAAATCGTCGCAGCCGGCGGCGACGGCTTTCTCGATGTCGCCCTGCTCGTTGAGCGCGGTCACCATCAGAATGGGGATCGCCCGCGTCGCGTCGGCGGCTTTGAGCTGCTGGCAGACCTCGTACCCGCTGAGCTTGGGCATCATGATGTCCAGCAGGATGATGTCCGGCTTCCACGACGCGACCTTGTCCAGCGTCTCGCGGCCGTCGCGGGCCATGGCGATCTCGTAATCCTCGTCGGAGAGGTAGGCCTCCAGTAGTTCACAGTTCCGCTGGTTGTCGTCGGCGATGAGCACCTTCGACGGGCCTTTCTTCTCGGTTTTGAATCTCGGCATCCGGAGTGTCTCCTCAGCAGCGAGCTGTCAGTCTCTCGCAGGATCAACCGCGGCCGCATTATAGCAACCGCGCCCCCTCGCTGACGCTTCGGGTTGATATGTTCGGCGTCGCACACAAACCCGAAGCGTCAGCGAGGATTGAGCGTCCCAAAGATCTTCAGCCGATCCGCCGTTCGTGGTGCATCGCATGTGCCTTCGCTCAGCCGTATCGCCGCCAGGTGCCCTCGCAGAAACTCGACGTCGTCCAGCGTGTCCACGTCATACCAGGGCGGCAACATCTCCAGCGAGGCCCCGCACTCCGCCACGCGCTCGACCGTCTGGCTCAGCACGCGACAACTGCTCCACTCGATGCCCTCAAAGACGTGAGGCGTGCGGCCTTTGAGGCCGACGAGATAGTACCCGCCGTCCGTGGCCGGGCCGAGCACGCAGTCGTGTCGGGTCAGTAATTCGAACGCCCGCTGAATGTATTCGGCGGGGACCGTCGGGCTGTCGGAGCCGATCAACACCGCTCGCGACGGCCCTTGCGACCGGACGTGGTCGAAGAAGGTCGCCATCCGCTCGCCGAGCGGCCCGTCGGGCTGCGGCCACAATTCGTAGCTGTCGCCGGCCGCGCGGGCAAACCATGCTCGCGCCTCTTCAGTCGCGGGCGTGTAGCCGATGATCCGCCGATCGGCCCTGGCGCGGAACTTCTCCAGAACGTCGCGGACGAAGCACTCGTAAAGTTGCCGCGACGGCTCTGCGCCAAGCTCGCTCACCAGCCGCGTCTTCACGCGGCCGGCGACCGGATGCTTCGCGAAGATGCCGAGCACCGTCTGCAGATGTCCGCCGGCGGGCATGGTGAGTGTCCGTCATTCGCGACGATCCGCGCCGGTGACTGAATCGGCTCTCGCAGCCGGCGTCCCCTCGATCAGCCGCCGGAGCAGCATCTCGTTGACGCGCCCGCGGAACCGCTCGCGACCGTCAAATTCGACCACCGGCACACACTCGCCGTAGAGGGTCGTCAGCTCCGGATGTTCGTCGATATCCACGGCTTCCACCGCCGGCAGCCAGCGGCGGTACCTTTCGAGCAGCCGCCGGGCATCATCGCACAGATGGCAGCCGCGCCGCGTGTACAGAACGATGCGGGCGAAGCGCACGCCCGGTCGCGTGGGCGCCCAGTCGAGGCTCGGCCGCTGTCGGTTCCGCAATAGGGCGCAGCCGGCCACGAACGATGCGAGTGCCATCTGTGC
>JAHWKJ010000744.1 GCA_019347905.1 Planctomycetota bacterium | reverse complement strand
AGCGGTTGATCTACCAGGTGCTCAGCGTCAGCTTCGTGCTGTTCACGGGGCTGTATCTCACCACCGGAGGCCGCGGCGAGGGCGCTGCTCGCCGCGAGCGGTCCGGTCGGGGTGGGAAGGCCGCCGTCCGTGCCGTGGCGCTCATCGCCGTCGCCCTGGTCGCGTGGGAAGCCGCCGACGCGCTGTATCGCCACGAGCGCACGATCGAGGAGTTCATCGGCCGGTTCCTGACGCCGTCGCAGCGCCAAACCAGCGGCTTCAGCACCAGCGGGCTGTTGGGGACGGTGATCCGCCAGCAGGACGCCGACGAGAATGCGATCGCCCTGATCGCCACTTCGAAGGAGCGGCCCGGGTATCTGCGCGGCAAGGCGTTCGATGCGTATTATCACGGCGGCTGGCGGACGACGCCGTTCAAGCGCGACGTCTCGCCGCATCCCGACCCACCCGACGAGCTCGCCCGGCTGGCTCGCGGCCGCCCGGTGTTTACGATCCGTCCGCAGCACGAGGGGCCGCGAACGATGTCCGAGATTTGGCCGGAGGCGAGCCTCGAAGGCACGCTGTTCCTGCCGCTGGAGACGACGCACGTCTCCGCCGCCGCGGACGTCTTGGGAATTGACCTTCATGAGGCGGTCGCGTCGGACGCGCTGGTGCCGGCGCATCCCTATCGGGCCTTTGTCGCCGACGAGCTGCCGGCCGGCTACCTGTCCTCGGCCCGCATTCAGGAACTCACCCAGTTGCCTGACGCGGGCACCGCCACGGGCAAGGCCTTGAACGCGGTTCTCGATCAGGTGGCGGCCGAGATTTTCACCGGCCGCCGATCGACCCGCGAGAAGGTCGCGGCTGTCGTCCAGCACTTCCGCCGGCAGTACGGTTATGACCGCGGGGTGACGATCCCGCCGGGCCGCGATCCTATGGAATACTTTCTGCGCGAGCGCCCCGCGGCCCATTGCGAGTACTTCGCGTCCGCCGCCGCGCTCCTGCTGCGGCGCGGCGGGGTGCCGGCGCGATACGTCACCGGCTTTGTGGCGGCGGAGCGGCACCGCTTCGGCGACTACTGGGTCGCCCGCAACAAAGACGCCCATGCGTGGGTGGAGGCCTGGGACGACCAGCGCGGGTGGCAGATCGTCGAGGCAACGCCGCCGGCCGGGCAGCCGCTCGGCGAGCAGATCTCCGCAGCCACCGGCTTCTGGGAATGGCTGCGGCTGGGCTTTCACCGCTTCCGCATCCGGCTGAAGCAGGAGGGCTTGCGCGGCCTGCTCGCGGCGCTGTGGTCGTTCGCGACCAGCATTCCGGGCGTGCTCATCCTGTTGACGCTGGCCCTCTACCTGCGCAAGCGACTGGCGGGGCGGACGAGTGGTCGCCGGCGGGCGAAACCTGTGGAACCTCACCTCCGCGAATTGCACGAATTGCTCGCACGGCTGGACCGGCGCCTCGCGGCCTGCGGCTTCCGCCGCGTCGCAGGTGAGACATTGCATCAGTTCGCCGCCCGGCTGGAAGCCGCCGCCGGCAATGATGTGGATTTGTTGACGGCGGCGACGTGGTATCGCCGTTACGCCGGCGCGCGCTACGGTTCGGTCCACACCGCCGACCCCGCCACAATGTTGCGCGACCTGCCGCGGCCGCGGCCGCGCCGTTTGCGGCCGCTGGCGGCTGGTGGCGCGGCCTTGTAGACTGGCCACACAATCCCACCGCACGCTTTCCATAGACGTGCCGATTCACACCCTGTGCCGCCGAGGACACCCGCGTGCGCACGTCCGCCCCGACTGTCGTCCTGCTCGTCGCCTGTCTGATCGCGCTCTCGAATTCCGCCACGGCCGAGAACTGGCCGGGCTGGCGGGGTCCACGCGGCGACGGAACGAGCCGCGAGCAGAACATTCCCATCCGCTGGAACGCCCCTGCGGGCGAGAACATCGCGTGGAAAGCGGATGTGCCTGGCGAAGGGTACGCCTCGCCCATCATCTGGAACGACCGCATCTTCCTCGTCTCGTGCCTCACGCAATCGGCCGACGAGGCCAAGGACCGCGTACTGCAGTGTCTCGACGTCGGCACCGGCCGCCTCATGTGGCAACAGACGGTCCTCACCGCTCCGCTGGAGACGAAGCACTCGCAGAACAGCTACGCGTCGAGCACGCCCGCGACCGACGGCGAAACGGTGTTCGTCACGTTTCTGGAGGTCGATGGTTCGACGATTCCCGCACCGAACGTCGGCAGCGCCCGGGACGTGACGCCGGGACGCATGGTCGTGGCCGCCTACGATTTTGCGGGCCGGCGGAAGTGGCTCGCGCGGCCGGGCGGGTTCGTCAGCG
>JAHWKJ010000220.1 GCA_019347905.1 Planctomycetota bacterium | reverse complement strand
TCAGCCGTCAGCGATCAGCCGTCAGCTTTGGTGTGTGAACGCTGAAAGCTGACCGCTGAAAGCTGACCGCTGCCCATCGCCACTTGCCTCCGCGGTTCGCGCAGCACAGAATCGTGGTGCCGGCCGACCACATGTCGGTTCGTCCCCGCGCAGCCGCAAGTGCTTCACGTCTCTCTCAGCTCGAGGAGCCTCGTCCATGGCCATGCACAACTCGCGACGCAGTTTCTTGAAGCACACCGCCCTCGGTGGACTCGCGCTGGGACTGGGGGATCTGGCGTTTCTCTCGCGGCTGGCGCCCGTCTCGGCCTCGGAAGCGCGGCTCGATCCGAATGGCGTCCGGCTGCGCCCGGAGATCGAGGGCCTCGTACGGCTGCTGGAGGAGACGCCACGCGAGAAGCTGCTCGAAGCCGTCGCCGCCAGAATTCGCGGCGGCACCAGCTACCAGGAGGTGCTCGCGGCCCTGCTGCTGGCCGGCGTACGGAATGTTGAGCCGCGGCCTTCAGTCGGCTTCAAGTTTCATGCGGTGCTGGTGGTTAACTCGGCCCATCTGGCGTGTCTTGCCGGCCCGGATGAAGACCGCTGGCTGCCGATCTTCTGGGCGCTCGACTACTTCAAAGATTCGCAGGAGCGGGACGTCCAGGAAGGCAACTGGAGGATGGCCCCGGTGAAGGACTCGGCGCTGCCGCCGGCGCATCAGGCCCGCGAGGCCTTCCTCGACGCGATGCACCGCTGGGACGAGGAGGCAGCCGACGTGGCCGTCGCCGCCCTCGCGCGCACGGCCGGGTCCAACGAGCTGTTCGAGTTGTTCGCAGAACTGTGCGGCCGCGACTTCCGCTCGATCGGCCATAAAGCGATTTTCGTCGCCAATGGTTTCCGCACGCTGCGCTGCATCGGCTGGCAGCATGCCGAACCGGTGCTGCGCTCGCTGGCCTACGCCCTCCTGAACCACGAGGGCGAGCCGAATCCCGCCGAGAGCGACCTCGCCCCCGACCGTCCCTGGCGCAAGAACGAGGAGCGGATCGCGAAGCTGCCCGAAAACTGGCGCAGCGGCCGCGTCGACGAAAACGCCACCCGCGAGCTTTTAGCCGTGTTACGCACCGGCAGCGAGGACGACGCCTGCGAAAAAGCGGTCGAGCAGATGGCCGCCGGCGTCTCGCCGCAGTCGGTGTTCGATGCGTTGTTCCTCGGCGCGGGCGAATTGCTGATGCGGCAGCCGGGCATCGTCGGCCTGCATGCGGTCACCACGACCAACGCCATGCACTACAACTTCCAGACCGCGAGCAACGACGAGACGCGGAAGATGCTCATCCTGCAGAATGCGGCCTTCCTGCCCATGTTCCGCGAAGCGATGAAAAACCGCGGCCGCGTGCGCGACGCCGCCATCGACGAACTCGAAGCGACGCCGCCCGCCAATGCCGACGGCGAGGCCCTGGGGGAAATCTTCGCCGACGTCAGCCGCAACCGCGACGACGCGGCGAAGAAGACGCTGTCCTGGCTGAAGTCCGGCGGCCAGGCGGGCGAGCTTGTCGACGCGGCCCGCCGCCTGATCTTCCTCAAAGGCACCGGCAGCCACGACTACAAGTTCTCATCCGCCGTGCTGGAAGACTTCTACCACGTCTCGCCGGCCTGGCGCGACCGCTTCCTCGCCACCGGCATGTACAACCTGAAAGGCTCCGCGGGCAACGACAACAGCCTGGTGGAGCGCACACGCGCAGCCTTCAATGCGTGAAAGCAAACCGCCATGAACGTCGAAAACGACCGGCAGCCCCACTTTCCACCGGAAGCCCTGCACCAGTCCGCCGAGGACATCGCGTACCTGCGTTCGCTGACCATGAAGGAGCGCGGGGACATGCTGATTTCCGCCTGTCGTGCAGCCGCAAAGCTTCTTGAGGCGCGCGCCCGAAGCGGATTGCCGGCGCCCCAGCCGGCTCCGTGGCCCGCCTCCACCGTGGAGTTCCTGAAAAAGTGGGCGTCGAATGTCCGACGCAACACATGAACTGCCACGCGACGCGGCCGATGTGGCCAGAGAACTTACCGACCGCTACGGCCCTTCCAGCGGCATCAGGAACCAGCCGCCCTGGTAGGCGCGGATGGGTTTCAGCGGGGGAAAGCGTTCGCCGGTCATCTGGGTGATGGCCCAGGCGCAGGCCTGGCCCACCAGCGAATCGCCTTCTTCGCGGTGAAAGCGGCGCAAGGCGGCGAGGGCACTTTCGGCGTGCATGCGGCCCAGCGCGATCGCCGAGGCGCGGCGGACCGGCTCCGTCTCGGGCGGCATCGAGAGCGTGTCCGACAGCCGCCCCACGAGCAGGGCGGCGAGCTCCTCGTCCGGACGGCCCGCGTGCAGATGGCCCAGCGCCCAGATGGCGGCCGCCCGCGCGTCCGGACTGAACGTGACCTCCTTCGGGATGTACCGCCGCATCAAGGGTTCGGCCTGGGCATGCTTCTGCTGCCCAAACGCCTCGAAGAGATGCTCGACCTGAGCACTGTATTCGTTCCAGGGGAAAGCCCGGTCGTTGACCTCCAGGAGCATGCCGCTGGTCTTGTCGGCCCGCTGGAGCATTGCGGGGAGGACCTCTTCGACCGCCAGCTTCCGCAGGCCCCAGGCGGCCGTGACGAACGCTTCCGGCCGCGGATGATCGAGGACCTCCGCGAGCCGCGGGGCGGAGGGTTTGTGATCCAGCGCGACCAGCACGTGGCTCGCCTGCTCCAGTCCACGCCAGCTCTCGCCCTCGAGCACGCTGTCGGCCGCGGCGAGGACGCTTTCGTGCAGTGCGGCATCCTTTGCCAACTCGATCAGCGAGCCGCGGACGTACTTCCGCACGTCGGGATGCGGGTCGTCGAGCACCGGGGCCAGCCGCGCGACGTGCTCCGGCGACGGCAGGGCGACGAGCGTTTCGGCCGCCAGACGCCGAAGGTTTGCGTCGGGCCGCACGAGCGTCTCCTCGACCAGCGGTAACGCCAACTGGGCACCCAGTTCGTTCAGCCGGCGGTAAGCAATCGTCGCCACGGCGGGTTCGGGATCGACTGCCAGTTTTTTCAAGAGGTCTGCGGCCTCGGCTTCGTGGCGAACCAGCAGCCGTGCGGACGCCAGCCGGTCCACCAGCCCCGCGGAGGAGTCGTCCGCGGCGAGGTTCTCCGCGAGCGGTACGAGTCCCTGCGGTTCGAGCCGCGCGAGCGCGTCGGCGGCGGCCAGCCGCACGTCGGCCGGCGTCTCGCGGCTGGCGACCAGTTTCCGCAGGTGGGCGGCGGCGCGTGTTTCGTCCACGGCGGCGAGGCCGCGGATGGCCAGCAGCAGGCTGCGACGCGGCGTCTCGCCGTCTTCGAGCCGCTTGAGCCAGACGGCGCGCATGGGCCGGAAATTCCACTCGGCGAGGACCGGCTCGACGAACTGGGCCATGTCCGGCCCGTCGGTCGCGGCCCGCTTCTGGAGCGAGGGGGCGGCATCGCGGACATCGAGGGCAATGAGGGCTTTGGCCGCCGAGAGCCGCACAAGGCGGTGCTCGTCGTCGCCCTCCAGCAGACGCCGCAGCCTCTCCGCGGTGACGTCCAGGCCCGGCATTCCCCGGCGGTGGGCGTCGGCGATCGTGTCGGCCGTCAGCCGCTTGTAATCGATCTCAGGTCGGGCGAGGGCCTGCCGCCACAAGGGAAGCAGTTTCGGGGAGAAGACACGTATCGGGGCCGGAAGCGACAGCCGCGGATCTTGATCGCGGGCGTAGTCGAGCTCCGGGAAGGTCTGCGCGAGCAGCGATCGGGCGGGTAGCAGGAGCGATGCCGCCGCGAGAACGGCGGCAACGCGGCGCGTGGGCCGGCGGGAGCAGGGAAGTTGCATACGAGCGAGAATACGAGTCGGCGGCGGCGGGCGTCAAACGCTCACCGCCGGGCCCGCGAGGCGCGATTCTCACTCGCCCGTCGCTCGGTCGGCTGCTATAATTTTCCTGCGCGGATGAATAGACCGCGTCGGACGCCGAGTTCCGTATCCGAACCCGCTCCAGGCGGGCCACGACGAGCACAATCCGTATCCGTTCTTTCGGGAGTCTACACATCGATGGCAGCAATCAACATCACCGAGAAGGCCGCCGGTGAAATCCGCCGCGTGATCACCGAGCAGAACATGCCTCACGAGACCGTGCTGCGCGTGGGCGTCGCCGGCGGCGGCTGCAGCGGCTTCCAGTACAGCCTGGGCTTCGACGACAAGGCGGACGAAGCCGCCGACCACCTGTCGGAGCAGCACGGCATCCGCGTCGCCGTCGATAAGAAGAGCGCGCTGTTCCTCGACGGCACGGTTGTCGACTTCTACGAGGGACTGGAGAAGCGCGGCTTCACCTTCGAGAACCCCAACGCCGTCAAGAGCTGCGGCTGCGGCAGCAGCTTCTCCGCCTGAACGAGATCGCCCGCGAAACAATCGCACACGCCGGCATTCTCCGCCTGAACGAGATCGCCCGCGGAACCATCGCACACGCCGGCCGGCTTGCCTCTTCGCGGGCGCATTCGGCCGGCGTTCTCGCGCGCGGGCAATTCTTCGCGACACTCCGCCCGCCCGGTGGCTGGCGTTGAAAAGTGTCCGCGCATCTGCTTTCCTCCGTGCTGTCGTGCGTCTGTGCGATTCAAAATCCTTGCCGGCCGGTGGAACGAACGATGAGCTTTGAAGGTCGAGTGGCGCTGGTGACCGGGGCCTCGCGGGGCATCGGACGGGCCTGCGCCCTGGAACTGGCCCGCCGTGGGGCCGATGTGGCGATCAATTACCACTCCCACCGGGAGGGGGCCGAAGCCGTCGGCGAGGAGATTCGCCGCCTGGGCCGCCGCGCGCTCGTCCTGCAGGCCGACGTCGCCGTGCAGGAGTCGGTGGAAGACCTGGTGCGCCGCACGGTGCACGAGTTCGGCCGGCTCGACCGGTTCGTATCCAACGCCGTCTACAGCGACCGCGAGCTGATGATCGACGCGAACATGGAGGGTTTCCGGCGCACGATCGACGTCACCATGTGGGGCGCGTTTTACGGCGTGCGGGCCGCGGCGCAGCAGATGGTTCGGCAGGGGCAGGGCGGGGCGATCGCCGTCGTCAGCTCGCCGCACGGGGTGATCCCCATCCCCACCGCCATGGCCTACAACATGGCGAAGGCGGCCATCGATCACATGTCCCGCACCGCCGCCATCGAGCTGGCCCCGCATCGCATCCGCGTGAACATCATCCACCCCGGCTGGATCGACACGCCCGGCGAGCGAAAATTCTTCACCGAGGACCAGATCGAAAAGGGTGGCCAAAAGCTGCCGTGGGGGCGGCTGGGACGCCCGGAGGAAATCGCCAGGGGCATTGCCTTCGTGCTTTCCGACGACGCCGATTACATGACCGGCAGCACGCTGACGATGGACGGTGGCGTGAGTCTGCCGTGGTGGTCAAACCGCGGCAGCGGCGAAATGTGACGGCGCACGGACAAGCCCACGGGTTGCAACCCGTGGGCTTCATCGCGAGCGCCTCGTCTTGACGGACCACAACCGGGAACTATGCTGAACCGCGTGCCGCAGCCGCGGCCGGTCCAACGTCCTTTCCAGACGCATCCTGCAGGGAGTCTCGCGATGCCTTCTCGCTTGTTGCTGAGTGTCGTGTCTTCTCTCGCGTTGGCGGCCGCTTTCGTCGGCTGCAATGGGGAAAAGGAGGATGGTTACCAGCCCGTGAAGGACACCCCGGAAGTGCCCGAGGCGGAGCATGCGACCGAAGGCTCGCACGGCGGACCGGTGTTCGACCTGGGCGACCACGTCGCGATGGTCGAACTCGTGCTCGACGAGGTGACCCGCGGCCTCACGGTGTATGTCGTCGACCATGACGATGTGAAGAAGCCGTACCCGGTAGACGCGGCTACCGCCCGGCTGATCTTGCACTCCGGCGAAGAGCGGACGACGATCGAGCTCGAAGCCATGCCGCAGGAGGGTGAGGCCGAGGGCAAGGCGTCCCGCTTCAAGGCGACCGACGAGCTGCCGGCGTCCATCGAGGACGTGCACGACATCGACGGCGAGCTGGAGCTGCGGATCGACGGCAAGAGCATCACGGCCGTCGTTGAGCCGGGCGAGCACGAACACGAGGCCGAAAAGAAATAACGCGGGGTCGAAGGTCGAAAGGGTCGAAGGTCGAAAAGTCAAAAGGGGCCGGAGAGTTTTCCCTCCGGCCCTTTCGACTTTCGACCCTTTCGACTTTTCGACCCTCACACGATCAGCATCGCGTCGCCGTAGCTGTAGAAGCGGTAGCGCTCTGCGATCGCTTCCGCGTAAGCTCGCAGCACGCGTTCCCGCCCCGCCAGTGCGGAAACGAGCACCAGCAGCGTCGAACGCGGCAGATGGAAGTTGGTCACCAGGCCGTCGACCGCACGGAACTGCCACGGCGGTCGGATAAACAGGTCGGTCTGACCCGTCCAAGCCGCCAGTCCTCCGGTGTGCAGCGCCGCGGACTCCAGCGTGCGGACGGCGGTCGTTCCCACGGCGATGATTCGGCCGCCGCGGCTGCGCGTCTCTTGCAGGACGGAGGCGGTGGCAGGGGGCAGCTCGCACCATTCGGCGTGCATCTGGTGCGCGCTCAGCCGCTCCACGGCGATGGGTCGAAACGTGCCCAGCCCCACGTGCGGCGTGACGAACGCGATCCCGATGCCGCGGCTTCGGCAGCGCTCCAAGAGCGCCGGCGTAAAGTGCAGGCCCGCCGTCGGTGCCGCGACCGCGCCGGGACGGCGGGCGAACGTCGTTTGATACGCCTGCCAGTCGGCCTCGTCGGCAATCGGCCGCTCAATGTACGGCGGCAGCGGGACCGTGCCGAACTTCGCGAGCAGCGCAAACGCGTCTTCGTTTGAATTGGCCCGGACGACCCATTGTCCGTCGGACTCACGGTGGACGAGTTCCAACCGCAACGACTCGGCCGCCCCCGGCGCATGGGCTGGAAACACCTCGATCGTTTCCCCCGGCTCCAGCCGGCCGCGGGTCTGGCCGATGATTCGCCACACCCCCGGCTCGACCACCTCGAGGAACAGCCCTTCCCACTTGCCGCCGGTCCGCGAGCGGCGGCCGAACAGCCGCGCGGGTACGACCTGCGTGTCGTTCAGCACCAGGCAATCGCCGCCCGCAAGCAGCCCGGGGAGTTCTGCCATGGTCGAATGTGTGAACCGCCCCGTCAGACGATTCACCACCAGCAGCCGCGCCCGTTCCCGCTCCGCGAGCGGCCGCCGCGCAATGAGGCCCTCGGGCAGATGATAGTCGTACAGGCTGACACGATCGGCGTGCTCACACATGTAATCGCACTGTAGCGGCGCCGCGTCAGAAAACGAACGAGCGGGCTGCAGCGGCCCCGCGATACGGCTGGCGCGTCGATTCCTTTTGGATATACTGTCGCCCATGACCACGCGCATCACCTGGCTCGGCCATGCCGCGTTTCAGATCGATTCTGCCGGCCGGACCGTCCTTATCGACCCCTTCCTCAGCGGCAATCCCGTCGCCACGGTTGAGGCCGGGAGCCTCGCGGCGGACGCTATTGTGCTCACGCACGGGCACGAAGACCATGTCGGCGACACCGTGGAGATCGCGAAGCGAACCGGCGCGCTCGTCATCGCCAACTTCGAGATCACCGAGTGGCTGCGGAAGAAGGGCGTCGAGAACCTGCACGCCCAGCACATCGGCGGCGCACACGACCACGGCTTCGCCCACGTCAAGCTCACCATCGCGCATCACGGCTCAATGCTGCCCGACGGCTCCAACGGCGGCAACCCCTGCGGCGTGATGCTGAAGACCGCCGACGGCACCATCTACCACGCCGGCGACTCCGGCCTGTTCGGCGACATGCGGCTCATCGGCGAAGAGGGCATCGCCGTGGCGATCCTGCCCATCGGCGACAACTACACAATGGGGCCGGACGACTCGCTCCGCGCCCTCCGACTGATCGAGCCGCGACACGTCATCCCCTGCCACTACAACACATGGCCGCTCATCGCGCAGGACGCGCTTTGCTGGGCCCAGCGCGTGCGGGCCGAGACCCGCGCCGAGCCGGTGGTCCTCGAACCCGGCGCTGCGTGGGAATTGTCGTAGGACGCAGCCATGGTCGAGTGGATCTTTTTCGACGTCGGCAGCGTGCTGTTCGACGACGTGCGGCAGAACTACTTCTGCTACCGGTTCGCGTGCGACCGGTTCCGGGAGCGGCGGCCGGACTTCACCTTCACGGAACTGCTCCGGCGGCGCGAGGTCGCGGCCCTCGCGGGAGAAAGCTGGATCCTGCACGCGCTCGCGCGCGATCTTCTGCCGGAGCGCGAGGCCGAGCAGATCTTCGTCGACCTGCGCAGCGAGCTTCTCCCGCTTTACGACGACTTCCACCCGCCGGCCCGGGGAGCCATGGAAATGCTCGAGCAGCTTCGCAGCCGCTATCGCCTCGGCATCATCGCCAACCAGCCCCCGGAGTGCCGGAACAGCCTGGAGCGCCGCAAGTTGCTGGCGGATTTCGAGGTCGTCGCGATCAGCGAACTCGTCGACCTGCACAAGCCGGATCCGGCCTTTTACCGCTGGGCCATCCAGCAAGCCGGCTGTGCTCCCGAGCAGGCGGTGATGATCGGCGACCGCATCGACAACGACATCGCCCCCGCGCGCTCGGTGGGCATGAAAACGATCCTCGTGCTCTCCGACGTGGTCTCGCAGGCCAGCCTCCTGCCCGACGAGCCGGAAGCCCGCGACTTCGTCGAATCCTGTCGCCGCGTGTCGCTATTCAGCGCCGCCGTCAGCGATCCGCAGCCCGACCGCACGATCGAGCGTCTGCCCGACGTCCCTGCGGCGGTCGCGGGATTGTGAGGCGCCAGGATGGCGGAAAGAGCTGCGTCCCCTTTTGAATCGCGCTGTTCAGCGTTTTATCGCCATTCCCACTCGCTCTCGTCCCAGTCGGAGAGGCTGGGCGGCGGGTCATCGAGGAGGGCGTCATCGCCATGGCGCGCCATCTTCTGTAAAGCCATCGTCCAGCCGGCCCGAGACTTCCGGGCGGCGCGGATCACGAGGGCGTCGTCTTCGACGGAAATCTCGACCTCGCCGGCGAGCCCCGTTTGTTCCAGGAGCGGTTTTGGTATTCGAATGCCGTGCGAATTGCCGATCGGCACGATCCGCGTCTTCACGAGGAATCCTCCAGTATCTACAACGTACCTACTTGCAAGCCGTGGGGAACCGTGGCGGTTCCCCGGGGACAACGACAGGAAGATCGAGGACAGGAAAATGAAGCCGGCTTTCTGATTTCCTGTCCTCAATTTTTCTGTCGCGGTCATGAAGCCGCCTCCAGCGCGGCATATCGTGACACGATTGCGCGGGCGCTCCGCAGCCCGTCCACGGCGGCCGTCACGATCCCCCCCGCGTAGCCGGCGCCTTCGCCCACAGGATACAGCCCCGCGATGCCGGGGCACTCGCGGGTGTCGCGGTCGCGGTCGATTCGCACGGGTGAGCTGCCGCGCATCTCCGGACCCACCAGCACCGCGTTCTTCAAAAACTCGCCGCGGAACTTGCGGTCCATCACCGGCAGCGCCCGGCGGATCGCCTCCACGATC
>JAHWKJ010000219.1 GCA_019347905.1 Planctomycetota bacterium | reverse complement strand
AAACTCCCCTGATGAATGGCAGGATTCAATTCTACAAGCCAAATTTCGAGTGGGCAAGACGCTCAGTCGCAAGACTTGGATCGCGGCGTTGAGATCCGGCGATGTGCGGCGAATAATCGGGCCGCGAGTCCCAGAAGGAGTTGCAGATCCATGTTGTTTCGCACCAGCATCCTCGTGTATGGGATCCTCGCCTACGTCGCCTTTCTGGCGTCGTTCGTCTATGCCGTTGGCCTTTCTGGGGAACTTCGCCGTTCCGAAGACGATCGATTCGGGCGCCACAAACGGCACGCTCACGGCAATCCTCGTGGACGTGGCGCTCCTCGCGGTGTTTGCCGTCCAGCACAGCGGCATGGCCCGGCCGGCGTTCAAGCAGTGGTGGACGCGGATCATTCCCAGGCCGGCCGAACGCAGCACGTACGTGATGATCACGAGCCTGCTGTTGTTCCTTTTGTACTGGCAGTGGCGGCCGCTGCCGGGGGTCGTGTGGGCGGCTGAAGCGGCGGTACTGCGAGCCGTGATCGTCGGCCTGTTCTGGTTGGGATGGATGGTCGTCCTCGTGTCGACCTTTCTCATCGACCATTTCGAGTTGTTCGGCCTGAAGCAGACGTGGTATTGCTTCAGCGGACGTGAAGCGCCGTCCGCGGCCTTTCGGATGCCGCTGTTGTACGGGTACGTGCGGCATCCGATCATGCTGGGCTTCATCATCGCGTTCTGGGCGGCGCCGACGATGACGGCGGGGCATCTCTTGTTCGCCGCCGTCACGACGGCGTACATCCCGATCGCGATCCAGTTCGAAGAACGCGACCTGGTTCGAGCACATGGCGAAAGCTATGTGAGGTATCGCCGGCAGACGCCCATGCTGCTGCCACTGCCGAAGAGGCCCCGCGGAGAATGACCGCCACGCCGAGCGTCCGCCGCACTCCCTCGAAGGCAGCCGTCGTCCGCCGCGAATACGATCGGCTGGCGAGCGTCTACGATCGCAAATGGGAGCGCTACGTCGATGCCACGCTCGGTCCCGTCGTCGAGGCGCTCCAGCTTGAAGGAACGGAGCGGCTGCTGGACGCCCCCTGCGGAACGGGGGAATTGGAACGTCGTTTCCTGCATGAGTGGCCCGGTCTGCAAGTGGTCGGAATCGATTTGAGCCATGAGATGCTCCTCCACGCCGATGCGAAGACCGCCGGCGAGAAGGTGGCCTGGATGCAGGCGAACGTCGAGCGGCTGCCCTTCGCCGACGAAGCGTTTGACGTCGTCGTGTGCGCCAACAGCTTTCACTACTTTCCCGCACCGGAATCGGCCCTGCGCGAGCTGCGGCGGACACTGAAGCGGCAGGGGCGGCTGGTCCTGCTCGACTGGTGCGACGATTTCCTGATGTGCAAGCTGTGCAGCGTGTGGCTCAGGTGGTGCGATCCGGCGTTCCACCGCACGTATTCGTTGAAGGCCTGTCGGGAACTCCTGCAGGCGGCCGGCTTCACCGTCGAGCACAGCCGGCGGTTCCGCGTGGGCTGGGTCTGGGGCTTGATGCGGCTCGTCTGCCGGAGCCAATGCGTATAGCCGCGACTCACCGAGGGACGTACCGAGGCCAGCGCTCCTCTGTCGAGTCGCTGCTAAACGTGTTAGCCTTTTCGTGACGCCAGTGGAGCCGCATTCCTCATTGCAAGGGTTCGCATGGCCGCTTCAACGATGCGGAGCACTTCAACGGCAGGCGCGCCTTCCGGAATCTGGAAGGTAGCGGGGCTGGTCGTCGCCGGTGCCGGGACGGCGGGGAGTCTCTGGTTGAGCCTGGGCCTGGGCCTGGAGGCCTGTCCGTTGTGCTTCTACCAGCGCGCCTTTGTGATGGCCGTCGCAGGCTTGCTGTTCGTGGCGCTGTTAACGTCTGCACGCACGTCGGTCTTGCCCTCGCTGCTGGCCCTGCCGGCCGCCGTCGCCGGGCTGGGCGTCGCGGTGTTTCACGTCTCTCTGGAGGCGAGCGGCAAATTGGAATGCCCCGGTGGCGTGTTCGGCTGGGGAACGGCTCCGCAGCAGAGTCTGGCGATGTTCGTGCTGCTGGTGATCGTGCTGACCGTGGCGGCGTGCCGCGGACGTCGCGTGGCGGCCGTTTCGCCCGCGGCGATTTCCGCTGCTGCGGTCGTCGGGTTGCTGTTCGCCGTGGGCGCGATCGCCTCTGCGCCGCCTTTGCCGCCACCGCCGGCGGCGCCCTACGACGAGCCGCTGACAATTTGCCGACCGCCGTACCGCGCGTTGTGAGTCCCATCAAACGCCGAAGCCCGGCTTCCACTGAAGGGAGCCGGGCTTCATCCGTTGGGCTCTGGGAGGGCAGAGCGGTTCAGGCGGCCGCTTCGGGCTTGGGTTCCGGAGCGGGAGCGTCCTCGGCCGGCGGTTCCGGAGCGGGCTCCGGCTTGGGCGCGTCGTGCACTTTACCCGCCGGGGCGCAGCAGCTCGGGGCCGGCGCGCAGCACGACGGCGCACAGCAGTCCGTCGGGCAGCAAGTCTCGTAACAGCATTCTTCCTGGTGGTGGCAGCACAGCCAGTCGAACAGACCGGCTTCCGCACGGCCGCTCGACAGCACGAACAGGCCGCCCACCGCAACCAACATGGCCAACCGTTTCATGGATCAAACCCTTTCGCGATCAGACTTTCGCCTGCCGCCGCACACCATGGCACCCGCCGGCATTTTGCCTGGGAACCGGGCGCACAAAGCGCCCATGCGGCAGCCCAACAAGACTGCCTTGAAGAATGCCCGGCGGCGGCGGGAATCCCGTTCGCGCGCGGAGCTTCTGCCGCCAGTCGTCGCGGTCGGGACGACCTTACCTGTGGTGTCGAACGTGCCGCCGGCGCACGGGCGGCACCACGGGGTCAGACCCCTTTGCGGACCGCACGCTTCCCAAGTGGGTGCGTCGTCCGCCCGCAAAGGGGTCTGACCCCTTCGCGCGAGGCTACCACTCCAGGATCACCTTCCCGGTGCGGCCCTCGCGCATGGCGGCGAAGGCGGACTCGTAATCGTCGATCGCAAAGCGGTGCGTGATGACGCCGCGGATGTCGAGGCCGCTCTGCAGCATGCTGGTCATCTTGTACCAGGTCTCGAACATTTCGCGGCCGTAGATGCCCTTGAGCTTCAGTCCTTTGAAGATGACCAGGCTCCAGTCGATGCTCACAGGTTTGGGGAAGATGCCCAGGAGAGCCACGCGGCCGCCATGGTTCATGAACTCCAGCATCGACTGGAACGCCTCCGGGCTGCCCGACATTTCGAGGCCCACGTCGAAGCCTTCGGTCATGCCCAACTCGTCCATGGCGGCGCTCAGCGTCGTCTCCCGCGGGTTGACCACGAACGTGGCACCCATGTCGTTCGCCAGCGAGAGGCGAAACGGATTGATATCCGTCACCACGACGTGCCGCGCCCCCACGTGCCGCGCGATCGCGGCCGCCATGCAGCCGATCGGCCCCGCGCCGGTGATCAGCACGTCTTCGCCCACCAGGTCGAACGACAGCGCCGTGTGCGTCGCGTTGCCGTACGGATCGAAGATCGACGCCACCTCGTCCGAGATATCGTCGGGAATGTGGAAGCCGTTCGACGCGGGCAGGCTCAAAAACTCTGCGAAGCAGCCGGGCCGGTTCACGCCCACGCCGAGAGCGTTGCGGCACAGATGCCGGCGGCCGGCACGGCAGTTGCGGCAGTGGCCGCAGGTGACGTGCCCCTCGCCCGAGACGCGTTCGCCCGGACGAAAGCCGGCGACGCCTTCGCCCACGCGTTCGACGACGCCGACGAACTCGTGCCCCACGACCATGGGCACAGGGATTGTCTTCTGCGCCCACTCGTCCCAGTTGTAGATGTGCAGATCGGTCCCGCAGACCGCAGTCTTCCTGATACGGATCAGGATGTCGCCCGCGCCGATCTGCGGGACCGGCACATCCTGCATCCACAAACCGGGATCGCGGCGCGCCTTGACGAGAGCTTTCATGGCCGCATGGTACATCAGCGGCTGAGGCAACGGGAATGAACGCCGGCCGCCGGTGTTGCAAACCTGCGGATTCTGCTAGCATTTGCAGCGGCTTGAGCCGCTTTGCCCAAAAAAGGGGACTGTCCCCCTAGCGGTTCGTTAAGCAAGACTCGAAGGACACTTGGAGGGGACTGTCCCCTCTTTTGGGCAAAGCCTGGACGTGTCGCGAATTCCTCCGGCCGGAGGAAGACTGTGCTGGACCGCTTTGCGGATCGATGGGCGCTCGTCACCGGCGCGTCGTCCGGCATCGGTGCGACGTTCGCGGAACAACTCGCCGCGCGCGGCATGCACCTGGTCCTCGTCGCCCGGCGACGCGAGCCGATGCAGGAACTGGCGGCCCGGCTCCACACGCAGCACGGCACGCGGTCGGAGATCCTCACCAGCGACCTGGCCGCTCCACACCAGGCGGCGGCGCTGCACGAGGCGGTGTCGCGGCGGGGCATCGAGATCGAGCTCCTGCTGAATAACGCCGGCTTCGCCGTCGTCGGCGATGCGGCGGACGTGGATGTGGATCGCGTGGGCGAACTCGTGCGGCTCAACATCGGCGCGCTCACCGACCTCACGTATCGCTTCCTCCAGCCGATGCTCCAGCGCGGTCATGGTGCGATTGTCAATGTCGCCTCGGTGGCCGCGTTCCAGCCGGTCGCGTACATGGCGGCGTATGCCGCGAGCAAGTCGTACGTGCTGCACTTCAGCGAGGGGCTGTGGGCCGAGACCCGCGATCGCGGCGTGACGGTGATGGCCCTGTGTCCGGGCGTGACCCGCACATCCTTTTTCGACGTGGCCGGCGTGCCGGGCTGGCTGAAGAAGCACCGCTCGCAGGATCCCGAGAAAGTGGTCCGCAACGCCCTCACGTCGCTGGAGAAGCGGAGACAGTACGCAGTCTCGGGATGGGGCAACTGGATTCTGTCGCTGTTGGTGCGGCTGGCAACGCGGCGGCGGGTGGTCATCGAGTCGATGAAGTACTTCCGCCCGCAGCCGAAATCGGAAGAGCCGGACGCCGAGGCGACGGTGCAACCCCCGCAGCCGATCGAGAGCGACCGGCAGAACCGCGCCGACGACGCCGTGGCCTGAGCGCGCTTCAGTTCTGCCAGCAGCGACAGAGTTGCCCGGCCATCCGCATTCCGGTCGGACGGCGGATAAATCACTATGATTCACACACCACGGAATGTGTCGCATAAACGACACTCCGATGGCTGGCCCGCTTGGCGCTGGAAGTGAGTCACAAGTCTATTTGCAGAATGCCCTTCAGGTGCCTTTGGTCCTGTCAGCGGCGCGCCTCCGGTACAGCGGTTGCCAGAGACTCCGGTGCGAACGACACCAGACCCCCGCAATCCGACGCAACCGGAGCACCGTCAATGAAGACCCTGCTGTTCACCGCCCTCGCCGTTTCTACCTTTGGAGCCGTGCCATCCGTCGCTCGGGCGGAGCACGTGCCCGATGTGCGCCGCATCGACCGGCTCGCGCTGGAACTGGAGGCCGACGCTGCCCGGGCGTGCCGCGAAGTCTACTACCACTTCCGCGGCGCCCCCGATTTCCACCACTTGTACAGCGATACCTATGAGCTTTACACGCGTGCCGCCCACATTCACGAACTGGCCCACCACCGCGGCGGCATTGCGGCGATCTGCCGCGAGATCGACGAGCTCGACGAACTGGCCCACCACACGGCCGAGCTGGTGGACGACTTGGCGCGGGATTCGGCTGCCGTGGGTTTCGGTGGCCGATTCGGCCACGGCCACAGTTCGAGCGATTACCATCTGCGGCGGCTGCGGTCGCTGGTCGAGTGCATCGAAGAGACCGTGCACGAGCTGGCCGACGCGGTCCATCCGCGCGGGTTTGCCGGGGACGCGTGTGGACGGCCTGCCGGTTCCACCGGTTCCGCCGGAAGCTTTGCCGGCGCCGTCGACGCCGCATCGAGTGGTTCCCGCCCCTGGCGGACCGTCACTCGGCCGTCCCACGTACTACGGTCCCACAGCCGGACGCGGGCGGACGATCACGATCGGGAAGGACGGCTTCCGCTTCACGCTGCACCTGAAGAAGTAGCGACGACGCGGCAAGGGGTCGAAAGTCGAAAGGGTCGAAGGTCGAAAGGGCCGGAAAAAGCAGCCCCTCCGTCTTGAGCCGCGCAAGCGGCGGAAGCATGTAGCTGCTTCGCCTGTCCGCCGGCACGTGCCGGCGGATATACTGGCGGGATGAAACGGCTTGGGGATGGGTTCTCCGCTGCCTTCAGCCGATCGCTCGTGACGGCTGCGTGGCTTGTGCTGGTGCTGCCCGCCGCCGCCGCAATCGCCGATGAGGAGCCGGCCACCACGGCTTCGGTCGAGCGGCAGGTGTTCGAGCGGGTGCTGCTCAACGACCGGCGGCTGGCACAGGTGCTCGACCGGGCGGCGGCCGAATTGAAGGCCGGCCGCGTGCCGCAGGGGCTGGAGTTGGTCCAGCAGCTTCTCGACCGGGGCGAGGACCGCTTCGTCTGGCTGGAGAAGGAGAACCGCGTCTCGAGCATCCGCCGCGAGGCGGGCCGGCTCATCGCGTCGACGCCCGCTGTGCTGGCCGCCTACGAACGGCTGTACGGACCAGAAGCGCGGCGGCTGCTGGACGAGGCGACTCGACGGGGTCAGACCCCTTTGCGGACGAGCGATTTAGTACATAGGGAAACGATTCCGTCCGCAAAGGGGTCTGACCCCTTCACGGCCACTCTGTCCACCGTCGCCCGGCGGTTCTACTACACCGAGGCCGGCTTCGAGGCGATCGACCGGCTGGCAACCGTGTGGATGGATCAGGGCCGCTTCGACGCCGCCGCCCGGGCGTGGCGGCAACTGCTCGAAGATCCCGCCCACGGCAGCCGCATGACGCCTCGCCTGGCCGCGCGGGCCGCGACCGCATTCGCTCACCAGGGCGATGAGGCCCGCGTGCGGGATGCGCTGGTGCGACTCCGCGGACGGGAACTGCTCATCGGGGGACAGCGGCGAGACATCCACGAGTGGATCGAGCGAGAAGCCCACGGGTTCGGGCCCGTGGGCTTTAGCGGTCGGCAGCCCGCGTGGCCGGTGTTTGGTGGCGACGCGAGCCGCGGTCTTGTTGCGAGCGGCGGCGGTCCCCCGGACTACGAGCCGCTGTGGGCGGCCCCCTTGTTCGAGGAACCCGCGACGACGCTGCGGCGGTTCATCGAAAACTGGCAATCGGCTCAGCGCTCGCAGCATCTTCCCGCGGCGGCGGCGAACTATGGCGTGGTGTCTGCCGGCAAACTGGTCGTGCGCGATCTCGGCGGAATCAGCGCGATGGACCTGGAGAGCGGGCGTACCATGTGGCGCTGGCGCAGTCCGGTGCCGCTGCAAGTGAGGGTGCCGGGGCAGCAGCCGGCTCCCGCCATTGGAAGACGGCCGAGAGCCGCGGGCATCGATCGCATGGCCGTGGTCGCGCCGAACGCCAATGACGTCGCCAACCGGCGGACGGCGTGGATCGGTAACTCGATGGAAGGCCTGCTCGCCGCCGACGAGCGGCACGTCTACGCGGTCCGGCTCAATGACGTTTCTCCACCGAATCCGGCGGCTCAACTCGGCGGTCGGCAGCCCGCGGGCGGTCTGCACACGTGGAACCGTTTGATCGCATTGCCGCTGTCGGCCCCCGCGTCAGGGGAAAGGGGTCAGACCCCTTTGCGGACGCGCGACGCAGAAGATGGGGACGCGATCTCCGCCGCAAAGGGGTCTGACCCCGTCGCGCCGCGTTGGACGATCGGGGGTCCACCGGACGGCGACGGAGCATTCGCCGGCCATTTCTTCCTCGGGGCGCCGCTGCCGGTCGACGGGCGGCTGTATGTGCTCACTGAAGCCAACCGGCAGATCAATCTCGTGGCACTGAACGCCGCAACCGGCGAGCTTGTGTGGACGCAGGGGCTGGGCTACATCGACCGGTCCATCGACAGCGATCCCGGCCGCTATTTCCATGCGTGCGTGCCGTCGTATTCCGGCGGCATCGTGGTCTGTCCGACCGGCATGGGCCTCGTCGTGGGCGTGGACGCCGTCCGCGGCAATCTCTTATGGACGCACCTCTGCGAAAGCGGAAGCGAAGACGAAGAAGTCGGCGACGAACGTCGCGCTGTCGGGCCGCGACGTTCGTATGGTTACAGCGGCTTCGAAGATGTGCCGCAGATCGCCGGCGGGCGCGTCGTATTTCTGTCGCGGGCCTCGTCGCAGTTGCGCTGCTTCGACTTGGAGTCCGGCCGCCTCATCTGGTCGCTGGATCGCCAAGACGGCGAATACGTGGGCGGCATCACCGAGGGCGTCGTGGTCGTCGTGGGCACTGGCCAGTGCCGCGGCGTGTCGTTCGACACCGGCGAGATCCTGTGGGCGCAGTTGACGGGACTTCCGGGCGGCCGCGGCGCGATGGCGGGACGTGCGTTCCTCCTGCCGCTGGCCGACGGCCGCATCGCCGCCCTGGATGTGCACAGCGGCCGCGAGACCGGACTGGGACCGACCGTAACCCGAAGCGCCAGCGAGGACCACGGGTCCAATCACCTCGCTGGCGCTTCGGGCTATGGTCGGGCGGAGACGGCGAATCCGGCCGGCAACCTGATCGTCGCCGGCCGCTACGTGCTGTCGATCGGCACGTTTGAAGTCGCGGCGCACCGGCAGGCCGATCGGGCATTGGACGAGGTGCTCGCCACGATCGACGCCGCCCGCAAGGCCGGAAAGGAGGTCGAATCGGCCACGCTCCTCCGCGCGGCGAAGCTGGAGTTGATCCTCGACCGCTCGGCGACCGCAGAAGAGCGGCTGGAAACCGTCCGCCGCGAGGCCCGGTCCGCCGCCATTGGCCGGCAGGCGACGGCGCTGTTGCGGGAATCGCTGTACCGGCGGCTCGACCGCGGCGAAGCGGCCGACCCCGCCTTGCTTGAGCGCCTGGAGCAGTTGACGGAAGCGCCGCGCGATCGGGCGCGGCTGTTCCTGCGGCAGTCGGAAACGCTGATCCGCAATGGTTCGCACGCGGCGGCGCTCGATGCCATCGAGAGGCTGGCGACGCTCAATCTCAGTGAACCGCTGCCGCTGCCCGAAAATCCCATGCACCGCATCGCCCCCGCAACGTGGGTGCCGTGGCTGCTGGAGAAGCTGGAACAGACGCCCGATGGCCGCGCTCACGTCGCGGCCCGCGTGGCCGAGCGCCGCGACGCCACATTGGAAGCCGGCGACGCCGAGACGCTGGAGCGATTTCTGGCGACGTGGTCGAGCCGCCCCGAGGCCGCCGCCGTGCGCGCTCTGCTCGCGGAGAAGCTGCTTCAGCAGGGCGAATGGCACCGCGCGGAATTACTGCTCTTGAAGAACCACGAAACTGCGGACGCTTCCGCCGCGGCGTCGGCCACATTCCGCCTGGCCCGCTTCTGGGATGACTGTGACTTTCCCGAGGACGCCGCCGCAATGCTCCACGATCTGCGCAGCCGCTTCCCGGCGGCACCCATTCGGCAGGCCGATGGACAGCCGGCGGCCGCACTGGTCGAGTCCGATCGATGGAGCGCGGGGACGCGCGCGGCGCTGCGCGTGCTGGACGACGCGCCGCGGCAGTC
>JAHWKJ010000218.1 GCA_019347905.1 Planctomycetota bacterium | reverse complement strand
AGTTGTCGATCTACGAGGTGCCGATGGGGCTGGCCGATCACAAGCTAGATCAGCTCATCATCGAAAAACAGCGGCTGGACGCGGGGCGGCTGGAGATCGACGACTGGCGCGAGCTGATGCAGCGGATTCGGCATCCGGAGCACGAGGTGACGATCGCCGTCGTCGGCAAGTACATCGAGCACCGCGACGCGTACAAGTCGATCTACGAGGCGCTCGACCACGCGGGCATCGCCCACTCGACGCGCGTGCTGGTGAAGCGGATCGAATCGGAGCACCTGGAGAGCGAAGGGCCGGAGATGCTATTGCGGGGCGTGGACGGCATCCTCGTGCCGGGCGGCTTCGGCACGCGGGGCACCGAAGGCAAGATCGAGGCCGTGCGCTTCGCCCGCGAGATGGAGATTCCGTACTTCGGCATCTGCTTAGGGATGCAGTGCGCGGTGATCGAGTTCGCCCGCCACGTGCTGGGGCATGCGGGAGCGAACAGCACCGAGTTCGCCGCCGACACGCCGCACCCGGTGATCTGCATTCTCGAAGAGCAGAAAGCCGTGACGCACAAGGGCGGCACAATGCGGCTGGGCGGCCAGCCGTGCACGCTGCGCGAAGACTCGCGGTCGGCGTGGGCCTACGACACGATCCACATCAACGAGCGGCACCGCCACCGCTACGAGCTGAACCCCGAGTACCTCGCTGCACTCGAAGCGGCGGGTCTGGCGGCGGTGGGCCGGCATCCGGCGGGGATGGTCGAGGTAATCGAGATCCCGGAGCACCCATGGTTCGTGGCGGTGCAGTTCCACCCGGAATTCAAGTCGAAGCCGCTCTCACCGCACCCGCTGTTCGGCGGGTTCGTGGAGGCGGCGCTGGAACGCCACCGCGAGCGGATGCACGTCGGGGTGTGAGGAAAGTCCCCAGCAATGCGTTCCAACGAGTCTGGACAGGTTAGAGCGGCATGTCGAACCGCCGTCTACGTTTCCTGGCGGCGGGAGGCTTCGATCGAAGTCGCGGACGTCTGCGATGGAATTATGGCTGAGTTTCCCGGCTCCACGATCTCCGCCGCGGATTCGTTTGAAGTCGAACGGCAGCGTGTCCGCGCAGCGGAGCGGGTTCTGACGGAAGGGGGACAACCGACCGAGGGCCTGTCCCTGATTCTGGATAGCATCGACCGAAAGGCAGCGGCCATTGGTCCGGGGATCAGCTTGACTGTCCGGCTTGACGAGGAGTTCACGGCGGACGGATGCGTCCGGCGAAAGGACCTGCAGTTCCTGACCGACCTTCCCGCCTGTCACCCCTCCGTACAGCGGTTCGTGCGGGTGCTCGAAGCGTTGAATGTCGGGCCGGTTGAGACGCTGGAGGCGGGCGACGCCGACAGGCGGGAGTGACGCACGATGCGACGTCCCAGTAATGCTTCCGCCGGGCTGCCGCCGCGGGTATCGTGAAACGTAGCCCCGTTCCCCTCTCCCGCGGAGTCTCCGCCCATGAAAGCCTGCTTTCTCGCAGCGGCCGTCACGCTCATCGTTCACCCGATTGCCGTCGCCCAGGACGCCAAAGACGTTGTCCGGAAAGCGGTCGAGGCCGCGGGCGGCGCGGACGCGATCGGCAAGCACGATGCCGTCGTCTGGAACGCTGACGGCGAAATGACGCTTGGCGAGCGGAGGCTGAAGCTCCGCGTCAACATGAGATTCGACTTCCCGGACCGCTACCGCTACGACGTTACGCTAAACCCCGACACGCAGGCGTTCGTCGTCACATTCTGCGTCGCCGGGGAAGAGGGCTGGAAGCGGTTTGGCGAGGCGCCCCCCCTCGATCTGGAGCCGCACGAACGCAAGCGGCTGGAGATCGAGCTGGCGGTGATGCGAGCCTCGCTCCTGGCGCCGCTGTTGACGGACGACAAGTACCAGGTGTCAGTGGCCGGCGACGACACCGTCGACGGCAGGCCAGTGACGGGTCTCAATGTGATGCGGCCCGACGGCCTCGACGTGAACTTCTACTTCGACGAGAAGTCGGCTGATCTCGTGAAGATGCAGTACCAGACCGTCGACGAGAATGGCCGCGAGTGCGCGGAGGCGGTGTTCCTGAGCGATTTCAAGCCGGTGCAGGGGTTCTCGCTGCCCACGAAGCTCACGATGCTCCGCGACGAGAAGCCGTTCTGGAAGGGCGAGGTTCACAGCATCGAGCTGAAGGACAAGCTCGAAGACGCGCTGTTCCAGAGGCCATGAGGTAATGAGCAGCTTCGCCGACCTCGTCGCCTCGCGTCGCGAGTGGATCGATCGCGTGCTGATTCCCTGGTGCCGGACGGCGGCCTTGCGCGACCTGTTGCAGGCGGAAGCAGAGTGGACCGACGTTGCGGGGCGTGCCGATCCGGAAGCCACGCTGTGGACGTGGGCCTGGAGCCGCTTTCCCGATCTTGTGCACCGAGATGCCAGCGGCCTCGATGAGACGCGGGCCATCCGCGTCACGCTTGCCGACGGGACGACGTCGCGGGGGTTTCCCGACGCGCGTCAGAGTCGGCAGGGCCGGCTCGTGCTCGTGTGCATGAACGAGCGGACCGGAGGCTTCGAAGAAGCCGGACCGTTCTCGATCGATGAGCTGACCGTGGTCGAGGCCTGTGAGACGTGACGCTGGCGCGAGATGCGTGCGGGCAACGATCCTCCAGCGATCCCGCTATCGCTGGCTCAGCCGCGTGAGGTGGGCCGCCGGATTGTCGTAAAACTTGCGCTGCAGCGTGCGGTCGGCGAACATCCACAGCCGTCCGCGGAAGATCACTGCCGTTTTCGCATCGCACTCGCGGGGCTGCATTTCGCCCGAGCGGCTGATGGCGCACCAGCCGTCACCGACCGGCCAGTAGCGCTGGGGATCGCGGGCGAAGCGTTCCTGGTGGTCGGCCGAAACAAAGCGGAGCCGGCGTCCACGGTACTCGAGAGTGTACTCGGCGTCGCCTTGGCGGAACTTCCGCTCGTCGAGCATCGAGACGAGGCAGTAGCCGCCAAAGTCCGGCTCCGGTTCCGGCCGCGGGGCGGACACCGGCGCGTCGTCCGCATCGAGCGGCGCCGCCGGCGGCGCCTGATGCGCGACGGGCATTCCTTCAGGATGACAGATCGTTCGCAGGTGCTGCTGAAACTGGTGGGGCGTTTGATAGCCGGTGATGCGTTTGACGACTTTCAACTCGGGTGAAAGGATGACCGTCGCCGGCAGGGCGTCAACGCCGATCGTCTGGACCAGGCGTTCGTGGACGTCGGCGTCGATGGAGACGGGGATGAAGCAGCCGTTGACGTGCCGCGCCACGCCCTCATCGGCGAACGTCGTGCGGTCCATCTTCTTGCAGTAGGTGCACCACGAGGCGGTGACCTCGACCAGCATGGGCTTCTGCGAGCGGCCGGATTCCTCGGCGGCGGTCGCGAAGTCGGTCTGCCAGATCACGCGGTCGGCCGCCGGCATCGTGCCCGCAACGAGCAATATCGCCGTGGTGATGCCGAGCGCAGGCCGAGCCAGCTTCCCAAAGCGCACCACGTCCGTCCTCCCCAGCGTCGAAACGTCGCACCTCTCCATCCGATTTATCGACCGGATGGCGGCCGCGGGACCGGGCTGCCCAGTGCAGTCGGCCCGGTCCGGGGGAGGGACGGAACGTTTCTATGGGTGGAATCGGCTATCGCGGCGGCGAGCGGAGGACTGACGCCCGGAGGCAGCCGCGCCGACACCCCCCTGCCGGTCGCCTGGTGGATGCGACGGCTGACGAATTGGGAAAGGCTGACGCCTTTCGGGACTTTAACGGCCGCTGAAGGCGGCGCGGGGCATCGGCGCCGGCTCGGGCGCTTCCGGATCTTCTGCGGGCATCGGCGAGATAGCGCCGGGGCTCGCGCCCGCAGGATAGGCCATCGGAGCGGCCCCCGAGCAGCAGCCCGGTTCGCCACACCCGCTCTGGCCGTTCTGGTGGCACCCCACCAAGGCACCTGCGAACAGCAGCACACCACTCATCTTTGCCATCCAGGCAGCGTTCATGTGCGATTCCTTTCCGCGGTCTGCAAGGGAAATGGACGGATGCGGGGATCAGGCAAGATGCAACAGTTGCAGCCGGGTCGGGCGGACGGTCCGGTGACAACGATGCTGCCGATCGTGACGGTTCCCGCGGTTTTAATATCGACGCGGCAGGGCCGTGACATTGGCGAAAGGTAGGCGCGCGAGGCGGCCAAGAGGCGCGTGCGTCTCGAAAGTTCGTGGACCCTCGCAAGGGTGGGTCATACTCACCGGACCGGTGTGGTCGCGCCTTGGAGGCGTGGTCGTGTGGATTGAAATCCACACTACGGCCGCTTCAGTCCAGGAGGCCGTCCGCCCGCAAGAGGTCGATGGCCTGCGAAAACGCCTCGGCCGTGCGATCCACGTCGGCCTCGGTGTGGGCCGAGGACGTCGAGCCGTGCCAGCCCATCCAGTCGACGCCGCCTGACAGCAGCGCGCAGCGGAATGCGTGCGAAAGCTCCGGCGGGAACTTGCGGTCGAGCTTCAGGTAGTCGCCGCCAAAGGGCACGAAGTCGTCGGCCGAGGGGCGCGGGCCGTCATACTCCGGATGGATTTTGATTGTCGAGAAATCGCCGTACGCGACCCAGTTCACGCTCTTCTCCGCGAACACATCGTTCAAAGCGCTCCGCACGCGGGCCGCGATCTCGTTGGCCCGCCGGCACGGTTCGCCGCTCGAGACGATTTCGAGTGCCGCCGAGCCCGCCGCGGCTGACAGTGGATTCGCGTTGAACGTGCCCGGGTGCTTCATCTTCCGCCCCAGCGGGTTGTCGAAAGCCAGCACCTGGAGCAGATCGGCGCGTCCGCCGAGACAGCCGCCCGGGAGTCCACCGGCCAGCACCTTGGCGAACGTCGAAAGGTCCGGCTCAACGCCGCAATATTCCTGAAAACCGCCCGGCCGCACGCGGAAGCCCGTGATGACCTCGTCGAGAATGAAGATCACGCCGCGTTGGGCGGTGAGCTGCCGGAGCCCCCGCACGAAATCCTCACGCAGCGGCACCACGCCCCACCGCGGCCCGTTCCCTTCCAGGATCACGCACGCCGGATCGTGCAGATCGATGGCGCGGGCGACGGCATCCAGATCGCCCGGCGGCACGATGACCAGGTCGCCCATCACGCCATCGGTGATGCCCGGGGTGGCGTAGTCGGCGGCTGGCTCGTGCGGCGGCTCGGCGGCGGGAACGAGCGCGTCGTGCCAGCCGTGAAAGCAGCCGGCGAACTTCACCACCTTCGTTTTGCCGCTCGCGATGCGGGCGACCCGCAGCGCCATGAGCGTGGCTTCGGTGCCGCTGGAGGTGAACCGCAGCCGCTCGATGGAAGGTACGAGCCGCTGGACCCATTCGCCCCACTCCAGTTCCAGCTCGTGACAGCCGCCGGGATGGGTGCTCCGGCCGATCTGCCGCCGCACCGCCTCGACCACCGCCGGGTGCGAATGCCCCAGGAGCAGCGCCCCGTGGCCGACCCAGAAATCGACCAGCTCGTTGCCGTCGACGTCGGTCTTGTGCGAGCCAGCGGCGCTGTCGATGTAGATCGGAAACGGCTTCAGGTAACGGCTGTCGTGCGTGACGCCGTTGGGGAACAGATCCTGCGCCCGCTCGAACAGCCGGTCCGACGCGGGGAACTTCTCGCGGAAGGCCGTTTCAATGCGTGACCCGGCGGTCAGTGTCAGCATGCTCTCTCCATTCGGGACGTTTCGGCTCAATCGCGCTGACGCGCGTCGGATCGAAGCATACCAGTCGCTCGGGCACACCGCGCACAGTCGGACCCGTCGCGACAACGATGTCCATCGCGGTCACCATCACCCATTCAGGAGCGGTGACCTCATACGACGTGCCGTCGGACAACACGATCCGGAAGGGCTGGAACGGCTCGCGGCGCCGGTGCTCGAGAATCGCGGAAGGCGACATCGATCGGTGCTCCCGTACTGCAGACTGAATCGCTGACACATGCATGATACATGGCGGGGCGAGACCGACTCCAGATGAGTGCCGCCCATCACCGGGACGCTTTCTCGATCGGCACGTTGAAGTCGCCGGCCGGGTCGCGCCAGTTGGTGTGCAGGTGGTTGGCGTTGTTCTGCGTGTTGTTGTACTCGATGAGGAACGCCGGGCCCTGCACGCGGTAGGCGTGCCGCTCGTTCGGTTCGGCGGAACCCCACCAGGCGAAGTAGATGTTTTCGAGGCCGGCCTCGTTGATGCGTCGGCGGCGGTCGCGCTCGACGTCCTGCGGCATGTTCTTCAGGTATTCGCTCAACAGTTCCTGCATCAGCTTTTTTTGGTCCGGGCTGAGCTTGGAGACGGGAATGCCGACGGGCTTTGTCGTCGGGGGCTGCGCTTCGCCGCCGCCGCGCAGGTCATCCGGGGCCTGCTTTTCGATCCACATCTGCTTCTCCTGCTCGGGCGTGGCCAGCTTGAGAATCTGCCGGGCGAGGTCCTCTTCGGCCGCCAGCACGCGGATCTTGCGTTCGGGGCCGGCGTCGACGAGGGCCGGATTGGCGCCGAAGAACTCCGGCGTCGTGGCCACCACTTCGCCATCCGTAATCGAGTAGTTCAGCGACAGGTGGTGTCCCTCGACGCGCCAGCCCCAAGTGCCCTCCATCGCTGGCTCGCCGAACACGCTGATGTAGTATTTGCCCGGATCGCGCCGTTCGCGGCGGACCTCGCGCTCGCCACCTTCCAGCAGGTACAGCACCTCTTCGAGGCTCATCACGTCGAGGGCCTGCGAATACCCCGTTTCGGACAAGCCGCTGGCGATGAAATTCTTCGCCGCGACGAGCGCCTCGCCTTCGAGATCCTTCAGCGGCAGACCCTTGCGTTCGCGGGGGACGAAGTGCCAGTTGAGCCGCTCCGCATCGTCGTAGCCGAAGGTGGTGCGGGCCTTCTGGTCCTCGCTCAACGCGGCGAGATAGCCGCGGGCGGCGGCGACCATCTGCTCGCCGGAGGCTTTGGCGTCTTCGGGAGCGCGGGCCAGCAGCAAGGCCCCCATGGCGCCGACCACCAGCACCGACAGTAGCAGTTTCTTGTAAGCCATGTGCACACACTCCAGTTCTGCGGGAGTCACTTCTGGCGGGCGAATGCGTAGTATGACGCGCCGCGGTGGGACGGGCAAACGCGATGTGATCCGAGAGGCGACGGAAGTATCATCCCGGTTCCTCTGCCCCGCCGGAGCATCTCACGTGACCGTTGGCCGTCCTTCCGAACCAAACGCAGACACGGGCCCGGCCCCGCGGCTGGGTGTGGGCGATTCCGTCAGCATTATCGTGGGGATCGTGGTCGGTGCGTCGATCTTCAAGGTTTCGCCGATCATTTGCAGCGGCGTGAGTTCGGCGTGGGGGGCTCTGGGGGTGTGGTTGCTGGGAGGCCTGTTGTCGCTGTGCGGCGGACTGTGCTACGCGGAACTGGCTGCGGCCTATCCGCGTTCCGGCGGAGACTATGTGTACCTCACCCGCGCTTGGGGACCGGCGGCGGGCTTTCTGTTCGGCTGGGCGCACCTGACGGGCATCCTCACCGGCAGCATTGGCGTGCTGGCGTTCGTGTTTGCGGAATACGCGGCGCCGCTGGTGGGGCTGGCCGAAGACGCGCTGCCGTGGCTGGGGCTGGCAGCCGTGGGAACGCTTTCGGCGATCAACATGCTGGGCGTGGCGCTGGGCAAGACCGCGCAGAACGTGCTCACGGCAGCCAAGGCCCTCGGACTGGGAGCCATCATTGTCGCCGGTTTCTGGGCCGGGCGAGCGTCGCTGGGCGAGACAAGTCCGCCGACGATCCCCGGCGGCTTCGCCCTGGCGATGATCCTGGTGCTATACGCGTACGGCGGCTGGAGCGACGCAGCCTTTGTGGCGGCCGAAGTGCGACATCCGCAGCGGAACGTGCCCAAAGCGCTCGTCATCGGCATCGGGGCGATCGCGGTCGTGTACCTGCTCATCAACGTCGCCTATCTGCGTGTGCTGGGGTTCGAGGGGCTGCGAAACTCGAAGGTCCCGGCGGCCGACACGCTCGCGGCCGCGTTCGGACCTGCCGGCGGACGTCTCTTGAGCGTGCTGGTAGTGGTCTCGGCCCTCGGCGGCATCAACGGCCTGATTCTCACCGGCTCGCGGGTGCACGCCGCACTCGGCCGCGACCACGCGCTGTTTGCGCTCCTGGGACGATGGCATCCCGTGCTCAAGACGCCGGTGTGGTCGCTGGCAACGCAGGCGTGGGTCACTGCGCTGTTGGTTATGGCCGTCGGCATCCCCACAGGCCGCGCGGCGATCGACGCGGGACTGCGAAGAGTGGGTCTGGACCCGATCCAGTGGACCGAGTTCGGCGGCGGCTTCGAGACGCTGATCGCTGCCACCGCCCCGGTCTTCTGGACATTCTTCCTGCTCACGGGCCTGGCGGTATTCGTCCTGCACCCGGAGATTCGCCGCCGCGAGCTTCGCTTCCGTCTGCCGGCGTACCCATTGACGCCGCTGGCCTTCTGCCTGATGTGCGCCTTCATGATGTACTCCAGCATCGCCTACGCTGGCCGCCTGTCGCTGGTTTCGCTGCTGCCGCTGGCGCTGGGCGTGCCGTTATACGCCGTCAGCCGGTCACTGAGGAGCGATTCCTGACGGAGCCGGTCGGCTGTTGACAGTCGCGAGGGGCCGCGGTGGAATGACGGAGAATTGGAGAGATTTCCATCCCACGGTAACCGCGAGCGTCCTGCATGGAACCCCCACCGCTCGGCCTCGCGGTGGAGGTCGTGCGGACCGTGGTTGGGTTGTTCAGGCACCTGTTAGGCGGTGGAGGGGCTTCGCGCCGTGGAGGCGTTCCCATTCACTAAGACTGAGTGGGCGGCCGTGAGCGATGCGGCGTGGCCTGTCGTCGACGCCACGCTCGCCGACGACCCGCTGCTCCGCGATTCGCACTTGGTCGGGCTCCTCGACGTCCTGGCTGAGCTGCGGGCGCGCTACGGCGATCACCCTGTGCTTTTGGAGACAGAGGCCGATTTCGCCGAGGACGACCGGGAGCGCGCCGCGCTGTACCAGCGGGCCGTGCACATCGCCGTGTCGCACGGGCTGCCAACACTCAGCATCCGGGTATCGCTTGCCCGGCTGTTACTCGAAGCTGGCGAGCGGGAGGCCGCGGCCGCGCAGCTGCGAGCCTGCGAGGATGAAGTGTGCGGGGGCGACGAGTCGGAGCGGGCGTCGTGGGAGGAAGTGGCCAGAGCGTCAAGGCCCGCTTAACCAGCCGTTGCAGTAGACTGTGCGCGCTGGACCTTCCAAGTGAACGTTTTCGCGCCGCCGCCGCCGCCGCCGCAGAGCGTGGATCGTCAGGCCCTCCACTTCTCCAACGCCAGAAGCAGTGGTATCCTCGGCTGATGAACCCTCGGGTGTTCCTGGATGTAGATCCGCGGACGCTTCGATTGCCGACGTCGCGGCGGGCGGGAGCCGATCCGTTCAAGCTGCATCGGCAAATCGCCCAGTTCGGAACAACTGTCCGGGGGATGCCTCCGCTCGAAGTCAGCCGCGGAAGCGATGGCGAACTAGTCATCAACAGTGGGGTAACCCGCGCGACCCGAGTCGCCAAGCT